>CAZIQE010000029.1:0-2919 GCA_964541385.1 uncultured Eubacteriales bacterium
GCCACATTCTTCATCCCTTCCCGGATGAGCGCCTGCGCCAACAGAGTTGCGGTGGTGGTGCCGTCGCCGGCGATATCGTTTGTTTTGGTGGAAACCTCTTTCACCAACTGCGCACCCATATTTTCAAAGGGATCTTCTAATTCGATGTCCTTGGCGATGGTCACGCCGTCGTTGGTGATCAGAGGAGTGCCGAACTTTTGATCCAAAACAACGTTTCTGCCCTTGGGGCCAAGGGTGATCTTCACGGTGTTTGCCAATTTATCAACACCGTTTTGCAGGGATTTTCTGGCTTCTTCGCCATATTGAATCTGCTTTGCCATATCAATTACTCTCCTTATTCTTCAACGGTTGCCAAAACGTCGCTCTGACGGGCAATCAAATATTCTTCACCATCTAATTTAATCTCGGTTGCACCGTATTTGCGGATCACGATGCGATCCCCTACTTTAACAACCATTTCAACTTTATTCCCATCCACATATCCGCCGGGTCCAACTGCCAAAACTCTTGCAAATTGGGGCTTTTCCTGAGCGGAAGCGGTTAAAATAATGCCGCTTTTAGTGGTTTCCTCTGCTTCTTCCATTTTGATAACAATCTGGTCGAATAAAGGTTTCAGTTTCATTGATGATTCCTCCCATGATGTTTTTTAGCACTCTATCGTTTCGAGTGCTAACTATAGTTTAGCACACTTTTTTTAAAATGCAAGCATTTTTTGAAAATTTTTCAAATCGTTAATATATATGCAATGGATCGGAAAGAATTAAAAAAAGCGATTTTTTTCTTGACAATAATTTGAAAATGATTTATAATCATATCCGTTGTCGGCGCGGAACATACGGTGGTTGTAGTTCAGCTGGTTAGAGCGCCAGATTGTGGCTCTGGAGGTCGTGGGTTCGAATCCCACCATCCACCCCATTTCTTTTATCCGCCGCTTCCGGCGGATAAAAGAGTCTTTCCGGCAAATTGGGATATAGCCAAGTCGGTAAGGCAACGGACTTTGACTCCGTCATTCCGCTGGTTCGAGTCCAGCTATCCCAACCAAAAATCCAAGTCCAAGGACTTGGATTTTTTATTTGTGTCCGCAGGACGCAACCTCATTTGACCGAAGGTCAACATCATTTAGCCGAAGGCTGACTTCATTGTCCGCTTGCGGACACAAATAAACGATGTTGAGGCTTTGCCTCAAATGAAGTTGCGCTTCGCGCAAAAGAAATCAACAGCGTCTGCCTTTGAGGATTTTTTATTCGAAATATATTGCTTTTTTCTACATATAAATGTTATAATAAATTCTAATAAATATACGAGGTTCTGAACGATGAAATATTTTCCTCAAGAGATCAATGACTATATCAAAAATCACCAGATGGATAAACTGATTCAGATTGCCGAACGCCGCCATACGCTCCAATTTGAGCAATTGCGGCAGTTAATCAATTTTTCCTGCGTTCGCACCATCGGAAACCATCTGACCGCCGCCGTTTTAATTACCGGCCCCTCCTCCTCCGGAAAAACCACCTTTTCCAAGCGGCTGAGCCGCTTGATGGAGAACGAAGGGTTTCATTGCACCGTGATCTCCATTGACGATTACTATCTGCCCCGGGAGGAGATTCGCAAACGCCAGCCCAACGTTGAAAAACCGGATTATGAAGTGTTGGAAGCCTTTGACGTTGCTTTTTTCCAAAAACAAATGACCGAATTCCTGATGGGTCGATCCGTTTCGCTTCCCGCCTATAATTTCAAAAAGGGCATTCGTGAGGAAAGCGGCAGGGTCTTAAAGCCCACCGCCAAGGATCTATTGATCATCGAAGGGATTCACGCAATGAATCCGAAATTGACCGAAGGGTTGGCGTTCGCACGGACGATCGGCGTTTATATCTGTCCCTTCGATAGCTATGCGGTGCCCGGCGCCGGGGAGATCACCTCCAGAGAGATCCGGCTGATGCGCAGATGCTTACGGGATCTGACGCACCGAAACACCGGTATTTTCGATACGTTGGAAATGTGGCCTTCCGTTCGGGCGGGAGAAGAACGATACATTAAACCGATGAAGCAATATGCGGATTTCTTTTTCAATTCTTCCTTTGAATATGAGATCTGCATCTTGAAAGCACGGCTTCTTTCCGCAATCGCCAACGCTTCGAAAGAGGAAAAGGAGCATTTGGCGCAATTCTTACCGCTCGATTTGCTCAATGAGTTTAATGATTATCCCGACGCTCAAATACCCGAAGAATCAATTTTCAATGAATTCTATTGTTAAGAGGTTATTATGACTAAAAAAATCGCCTTGCTATGTATGGCTTTGAATATCGGCGGTGCCGAAACGCACATTTATGAATTGGCCAAGGAGCTGCACGCCCAGGGAAATGAGGTCACCGTTTTTTCCAACGGCGGCGTTTACGCCGATGCGTTGGAGGCCGCCGGCATTTCGCATATCAAAACCCCGCTTCACACCAAAAGCCTGCCGGCTTTGATCAAATCGTTCATCATTCTAAGGCGTGAATTTAAAAGGAACCGCCCCTCTGTTGTTCATTCCCACACCCGCATTTCCAACGTGGTTGGGGGGTTAGTCTGCCGGGGGCTTAAAATCCCGATGGTGACGACCGTTCACTTCAACTTTAAAACGAATTTTCTCTATCGCATCTTTTCGAACTGGGGATGCCGGGCTCTTTCGGTGAGCGAGGATCTGAAAAAATATCTGGTTCAAAACTACGGCTATGATCCGGATCACGTTGAGATCACCGTGAATGGGATCGATATGGATCGCTTTAAAAAACGGGCACTTCCGGAATTTCGTGCCTCGTTAGGCGTGCAGCCCAACGAGAAAATGATCCTTTTGGTGAGCCGTTTGGATAAAGAGGCTTCGATCCACGTTTCAAACTTTTTGAGAATCGCTCCGGAAATCTATAAACGGGAGCCCAA
>CAZIQE010000030.1:0-6871 GCA_964541385.1 uncultured Eubacteriales bacterium
GCGGCAACTTTTGCTAAAATATGAGCCTTGCCCGTTTTTTTATGGTAAAGCATCAGGTTGGCTTTGCCGCCGCTTTCTCCCCGCATCAGTAAATAATCGCCCTGCTCGGTGGCAAGGTTATTTCCTTGACACAAAGCATAACGCAAAGTATCCTCCACCGTTGGGATTTTTCGGGAGCAGCCGCCAAAAGAAAGCAAGGCGATCCCGATCAAAAGGAGCGCAATCGTTTTTTTCATCATAAACACCTTTTTTTGACAGTTTAGAAAGCGAGCATTGAATAAAATCAATCCTCGCTTTTTTCTTTTCTTTTGATTCGGAAGGTGAAATACTTTCCGGTGAAATAATTGATCACCGTTGCCACTAAGGTTGCCAACAGCTTCGCCCAAAGATCCAACATTCCGAAAGCGGTTACCATCAGGTTCAATGCCGCAGTTTCCGCAACCCCGCTCAAAAAGCGGCAGCCGTAGAAGCTGATCGCCTGATATACCATCCTCCGCTTTCCCAAGCGTGCCCGAAACACAAAATTTCGGTTTCCGAAAAAGGCATAGGTGACGGAAACGAGCCAGGCAAACCCATTGGCGATCCAAAGATAGGTGGACTGCCGGAGTCCGACATGGGCATTGATATCAAGATTCATGGAAAACAGAAAATAAACAAAGTAGTTGATCACCGTTGTGGAAAACCCGATCAACGTATAACGCATCAGGCTGCTATGCAAAGCACGCTTCCAGAAAATATGCTTTTCTTCTTTCATAAATCCACCCTCTTAAAGAGATTGAAAAATTTTGATAAAGGCACGGGCATTTTCATAGGTTTTACCGGGCTTGAACACGGCGGAGCCTGCCACAAACACATTGGCTCCGGCTTGCGCAGCGATCTTAACGGTTTCGGTATTGATCCCGCCATCCACCTGAATCAAATAAGAAAGGCCTTTTTCTTCCCGCATTTTTTTGATTTCCGATACCTTGGGCATCATATCTTCCATAAAGCCTTGTCCGCCGAAACCGGGCTCCACCGTCATCACCAGAACCATATCGCAAAGAGGCAGATATGATTCCACCTTCGATGCCGGGGTTTTGGGCTTTAGGGCAATGGCAAACTGCTTCCCGGCGGTATGCACCTTGGCGGCAATCGCCTCGATTTCCTGCGTGGACTCCAGATGCACGCAGATCAGATCGGCACCGGCCTTTAAAAAATCATCCAGATACCGCTCGGGGCGATCGATCATCAGATGCAGATCGAAAAAAGCATTGCTCACCGAACGCAGGGATTTGATAACGGGGGCGCCAAAGGAGATATTGGGCACAAACTGCCCGTCCATCACATCGAGATGAAGCCATTGCGCCCCGCCCTCTGCCGCTTCGGCGATGCATTTTTCAAGATTTGCAAAATCTGCCATTAAAACAGACGGAGATAAAATCCATTCCATTTTTTTCTTCCTTCCGCTACATAAAAAAGCACTGCGTGCTCCCTATAAAACCCGCAGTGCCAGCCTTTATGCTTAGTCTTCCAGTTTCTCTACCAATTCAGTTAATGCGGAAACGGCGGCTTCTTCATCGGCACCATCTGCAATGACATTGATATCAGTCCCCTTAATGATTTCCAAAGACAAAATACCCAATAAGCTTTTGGCATTGATCCGACGTGTGCCGATCTCGACCCAAATGGAGCTTTTAAACTCATTGGCTTTTTGAATGAAAAAAGTAGCCGGACGGGCATGAAGCCCCACACTATTGGTCACCTTAACAGACTTCGTATACATAGGAGATCCCCCTAAAAATTAATAATAATGTATATATATTAGCGAAATATTTTCCGTTCGTCAAGGGTTGGCGTTCACTTTTGTAGGTTTCACTAAATCGGCAATTCTTCACACCCTTTTTTTCGTGATTTTACGCCTTATTTTTTCGATTTTTGATCATTTGGATCAGTTCCTTCAGCTCTTCGGAGCCCAAAAGCAGTAATATCACAAGGTAAATCACGGCACCGGCGGCAATGCCGCCCACCAGACCGATAAGGCTGCCCATTTTCCCGCCTAACAGCCCTTCCAAGAGAATCCGGACTTCCCGGGCGGCCACAAATAAACCTGCCGCCGCCACTAAATCCTTGCCGATTCCGAAAAACAAACGGCGGTTTAATACCCCGGGGGTAACCCGACGGGTCATCACAATTAACATTGCCGCCATCACAAATGCCGCCGCCAAGGTGCCGAACGCCAGTCCGTAGACCCCCCAATAGCGGGATGCCAAAAGGGAAACGCCCAGATTGGTTAGAATTCCGGCAATGGCGGTGGCGACCGGGCCATAGACCTTTTGCATAGAATAAAAGTATTTATTCAGAATTTCCTGATAGGAGTAAAAGAGCATCGCCGCAGAATAGATCGTTAGCAAAAGACCCACACGGGCAGTATCGGCAGGGGTGAATTCCCCGCCTTCATAAAGCAGGCGGATCACCGGCTTGCTGTTTCCGAGCATCATCGCCATAATCGGCAAAACGATCACCGAAATGGAGCCCAGCATTTTGCGGCAGATCCCTTCCGCCGCCGGTTGATCCCCCCGGGAAAAGCAACGGCTCATTTCCGGGAAGAATAAGTTGGTCAGGCAATAGGAGAAGATTCCCGCCACGATGAAATACGCCTGATAGGCATAATTCACCGAAGAGAGCATCCCCTGACCCAGAGTGGAGCTGATATTGGAGGAGATCAACTGATTGATGGGCTGCGCCAGAGCCGCCACGAACAGAGGCAGCGTTAAAACCAGCACCCGCAGAATATCCGGATCCTTAAAAGAAAGCACCGGTTGATAGCGAAACTTCTTTTTATAAAGGGAAGGAAACAAGAAAAATAGCTGCAACAGCCATCCGAACGTGAAGGCAACCCCTAAACCATAGATACCGAAATGCCGATCGAAGATCAGAAAATAAAGGATCGTGACAATATTAAAGACCAAAGACACCAACGCCGGCGCCACAAATTCATTATAAGATTGCAATATACCGATCAGGATATAAACGATCGTTGCAATGCACATAACCGGCAAAATGATCCGCACAAGGTTCACCGCATAGCCCAGCGCTTCCCCTTCCAGTCCGCCGGCTGTGATCCGCAGGATCACTTTGGGAAACAGCAGCCCGAAAAGAGTGACCAGACCGGCGATCAGCACCGTGATATTCAAAAAATTACTGCCGAACCGCTCTGCCGGCTCTTTTCCGTTTTTCGTTAGCTTTTCATTGAAGACCGGTACGAACGCCGATGCGATCGCCGTTCCCAACGTTACGTCATAAAGGGTCAACGGAAGTGTACTGGCCGCCATAAAAGCATCTGCCATCGGCGTTGCCGTTCCGTAGAATCGGGAGAGCAGCATATTCCGCACCATACCCAAAACCTTGGAAAGGAGCACCGCCGCTACCAGCACCAGATAAGTTCCTACTGCTCCCCTTTTTTTCATTTTTACACCTCTTTTTTGGTATTTTTACGCATTTTTGCACCTGCAAAAAATAACATAATTTTTTTAAGTAATGATTCTTTTGGAATAGTTTTTCACATTTTCAACAGATTTATCAACAAGAAAAAGCCCTTAAAACCTGGTTTTTAACATTTTTAACAGAGTTTTGAACAGGCTTTATCAAAGGGACTGTTGAAAAACATTGGTTAACATAATTGTTTTTCGATCGATGCCGCAGAGGCTGCGTTCTGATCCAGACCGCCCACGTTTCCCGCCTGAAATTCATAATACGCCTGCGCTCCGATCATTGCGCCGTTATCCCCGCAAAGGGACAAGGGCGGCATATAAAGGGTCTGATCTTCGGCAATGCCTGCCTGCAATTTTTCCCGCAGCATCGAGTTGGCACTCACGCCGCCGGCAATCACCAATTTCTTTTGATGATGATCCTTGGCGCATTGCAGAAATTTCTCTGCCAGCACGCCGGTGATGGCATCGCTATAAGAAGCCGCCACGTCCGCCATATTTAACGTGATCCCCTTTTGTTCCGCATTATGAAGATAATTCACAATGGCGGTTTTAACCCCGGAGAAGCTGAAATTATAAGGCTCTTCCTTAAAAGATACCCGGGGAAAGCGAATGGCTTTGGGGTTGCCCTCCTTCGCCAGGCGATCCATATAGACCCCGCCGGGATAGCCTAAGCCCATAACCCGTGCGCCCTTATCGAAGGCTTCGCCCGCCGCATCGTCCTTGGTGCGACCCAAAATCTCATAATCCGTATAATCCTTTACCAAAACGATATGGGAATGGCCGCCGCTCACCACCATCGCCAAAAACGGCGGCTCCAGCTCCGGATATGCCAGATAATTTGCCGCCACGTGACCCCGGATATGGTGAACCGGAATCAAAGGCAAGCCATGGGCATAGGCAAAGCCCTTGGCATAATTCAAGCCCACCAGCAAAGCCCCGATCAGCCCCGGCGCTGCCGTTGCCGCCACCGCATCCAATTCCTGCGGCTTTAGCCCGCTTTTTTCCAAACAGTCCTGCGTCAATTGGGAGATCTTTTCAATATGATAGCGGGAGGCGATCTCCGGCACCACTCCGCCATACACTTTATGCACATCGATCTGGGAAAACACCACGTTGGCTAATATTTCCCGACCGTTTCGCACCACCGCAACTGCGGTTTCGTCGCAGGAGCTTTCGATGCTCAAAATATTCATTCTTGAACCTCCAATAAATAGACGAGACCGTCTTCCTCGGGATCCCGATAATAGCGGGGGCGTTTTCCCACAGGCTGAAATCCCAGTTTTTCATAAAGCCCCCGGGCACCGGCATTGGACACACGCACCTCCAGAAAAAGGCGTTTCACGCCCCGTTTTGCGGTCTCCCGGATCAATTCCTCCATTAATTTTTGACCGATGCCCCGGCGGCGCATTGAGGGCTCCACGCCAATAGTGAGCACATCGCCCTGGTCGCCGCCAATCTGCAGACCGCAATAGCCTAAAACCTGACCCTTTTCCTCTGCCACCAAAAAGCAACGGCTCTCCTCCTGCAGGGAAGCCAGAAAATCCGCATCCCGCCAGGGATGAGAGAATAAGGCTTTCTCCAATTTTGCCGCTTGGGAAGCGGTGGTTTCGGTCATTTTACTTACAATCATACCAGCTTTCGCCTCTCTGCACTTCAGCGATCAGCGAAACGGAAAGATCTGCCGCTCCTTCCATCTCCCGGCGCAACAGCTCTGCCGCCCGATCTGCATCGGCTTTATCGCATTCCAAAATCAGTTCATCGTGCACCTGCAGGATCAGATGCGCCTTCAAGCCCTCCCGCCGCAGGCTTTTCCAAACCCGAACCATCGCAATCTTGATGATATCGGCGGCGGTGCCCTGGATGGGCGTGTTCAACGCCACACGCTCCCCGAAGGAGCGCTGGATGAAATTCGATGATTTCAATTCCGGCAGATAACGGCGGCGACCCATCAGGGTGGAAACAAAGCCTTCTTTGCGGGCTTTTTCCACAATGCTGGTCATATAATCCCGCACACCGTGGTAGCGAGCCAAATATTGATCGATATACGCCTTCGCCTCTTTTTTCGTGACCCCGATATCCCCCGCCAGAGAGAAATCGGAAATCCCATAAACGATCCCGAAATTCACCGCCTTTGCGTGGCGGCGCATTTCCGGCGTTACCATCCATGCAGGCACACCGAAAACCGTGGATGCCGTTACGGTATGGATATCTTCATTTTCCCGGAAGGCTCGGATCATTTCCGGATCGTCGGCGATATGCGCCAGAACCCGCAATTCGATCTGGGAATAATCGGCATCCAATAAAACCTCGTTTTCCCGATCCCCTGCCACAAACATCCGCCGAAGCTCCCGTCCTAAGGCATCCCGCACCGGAATATTCTGCAGATTCGGCTCGGAAGAGGAGATCCGACCGGTCATCGTAACCGTTTGATTATAGGTACTGTGGATGCGGCCGTCCGCACCGATCAGTTTTAATAAGCCTTCTCCGTAGGTGGAACGTAATTTGGCGTATTTACGGTATTCCAGAATTTTATCCACAATGGGCTCGCCCCGGAGCTTTTCCAGAACGTCTGCATTGGTGGAATAGCCGGTTTTGGTTTTCTTGCCGCCCTTCAATCCCATCTTGCCGAACAGGATCTCCCCCAGTTGGCGAGGCGAATTCAAGTTAAAGGGTTCGCCTGCCAAGTCCAGAATCTCTTTTTCCAGGGCTTCGATCCGGCGACCCAGATCGACGGTATAGGCGGTCAGCCGCTCTTTTTCCACGGCAAAGCCCCTTGCCTCCATATCCGCCAACACCACCGTCAAGGGGAATTCCACCTCATAAAGCAGGGGCTCCTGCCCGTTTTTTTGAATCTCTTCCAAAAGCTTTGCGCAAAGCTCCGGCAGGGCTGCCACGCAATCCTCCGGGCGTTCTGCCCTTCGACCGGTATAATGCTCCAATAGACGGATCAGATCGTATTTTCCGCCCGGATCCGCCACGTATGCCGCCACCAGGCAATCGAAATAAGGGGTGCCCGCATAATCCATCCCATAGAACGGTTTTGCATCGTAGGTATAGACCTTCTCCACCCGGTTCAAGAGGCTTTCGCCCTCTTTCAGGCGCAGAACCCGATCCTGATAGCGGGCATAAAATGCATCCGTTTTCAGAAAATAGAGACCTTCCTCTTTAAAATATTCCAAATAGTCTGCGGCGGTGCCATCAATGATCTCCGGCTTTTCATATTCCACCGTTTCCTTCAGATCAAACTGCGCCATCAGGCTGGTGAGCTCCAAATCCTCAAGGAGGGCTTTCAATTCTTTACTTTCCGGTTGGTGAACAGCCAGTTCCTCCGCCTCAAGCGGAATCGGAACCTCCCGGCAGATCTTTGCCAATTCATAAGAAAGATAGGCAGACTCCTTCCC
>CAZIQE010000031.1:0-2686 GCA_964541385.1 uncultured Eubacteriales bacterium
GCGAAACATTCTGCTGATCAGAAGATCTTTTTTAATGGGCACAACGATTTCTTCCTTTAAAACCAGCGGGCTTTCCCCGAGCATTACCCCGTTCGAATAAAAGGCGACCGTTCCCGCAACTGCCCCTTTTTTCTTGTTTCCATACACAAACGGATCGGCATAAATGCGGCGTTCTACCCGGGTTTTGCCTTCAAAAATCTGCGCCGACACCCGATCTGTATTCACAGCCTCCGCCGGTTCTCCGGCAGGGGTTTTCAAAGAGAGAGAATAGGAATATGGCTCCAGAAAAGCTTTTTCCGTTAGCTCTGCGAACCAGCGGTCGTATGCGGAGCAATGAATATTCCAATCATCCCGCCGACCTAAGGTTACGCAGATCAGCGGCACGCCCTTTCGCTCCGCCACCGAAACCAGGCATCGCCCCGCCGCCATCGTATAGCCGGTTTTCCCGCCGATACACCCTTCGCAGATCGAAAGCAGGCGGTTGTGATTCGCTATGCCGTTCCCCTTTACCGTATGGTTTTTCGTTGCAACGATGGTTCGGAATTCCGGCTTTTCCATTGCCTTTTTCATTATGAGAGCCAATTCTTTGGCGGTTGTATAATGGTTTTCTGCCGGCAATCCGCTGGGATTGGAAAAATGCGTATTTTTCAATCCCATTCGCTGCGCTTCCCGGTTCATTTCCTCGATGAACGCCGCCCGATCCCCTTTTCCGACATAAATCGCCAACGCCTCTGCGCAATCATTGGCAGAGCGGAGCATTAAGCCATAGAGCAATTCCTCTATCGTGTAAACCTCGCCGCTTTTCATATAGAGGGAGGAGCCCTCGATCCCCACCGCCGCCGGCGGAACCGTTACCTTTTCAGAGAGTTTGGCTCGGTTTAAAACCACAAGCGCGGTCATTACCTTCGTTGTGCTCGCCATGGGCAGGGGAATATCGGCATTCTCACTTTCCAAAATCACGCCGTCTCTGCCGTCCATAATCAGAAAGGCTCCGCCGCCTGCGCAGGAGCCCTTCCCTTGAAAAGAAAACAATAAAACGAAGCAAAGCCCTATACTGAGCCATTTTTTAAAGTTCAAAACGATCACCCGCCCTATTATATGGGCGGGTGATCGGTCATTATGCGTTCTTTTCTTCTTTTTCTGCTTTTTTCGTTTGGATGAAATCGGAGATTTTATTTAATACGTCGGGAACCATATCGATGATTTTATCGGCTCCGGATTCCGATTCGCTCACCGGGAGCATCCGCACGGAATCCCCCCGCACCACCAAAAAGCAAACCGGCGTTACCTTAACGCTTCCGCCGGCTCCGCCGCCGAAATTCTCTTTCGTTTCGGTCTTTCCGAAGCTGCTTCCGCCGCTTACAAACCCGCAGGAAATCTTTGAGATCGGGATCAAAGACACTTCATCGTTCACCTTGATGGGATCCCCGATCACAGTATCAACGTCTACCATTTTCTTTAAGCCTTCCAAGGCTCCGCCCAAAACAGATTCAACTTTATTTTCCATGATTTAAGATCTCCTTTTTCTCACTTTTAATCATTATACTATGAAATAATACGGAAATCAACACCCCGATGATCCGCCAAAGGTTGGTGCTGCACCGGAATTCGCCCCGGTATTCCGATTCGGTTTTATCAAAATCAGCCCGAACGGCAACCGCCCATTTTTCAACCGGGTAGATGGGATCGATCACCGCCGACAAAGAGCCGATCGCCGCATTGAGCCGCCCATAGCGGATCGCCAGATCCCCGGGGTCTTCATCCCCGATCACGGCATAAAACTGCAATTTTCGGATCCGAAGCAATCGGTGCAGATAGCCGGGAGAGCGTTTCAAAAGATCAAGGATCAATTCCCACTCTTCCCTGATGGGTGCTTTTTTTCCGTTTTCTTTCTTTTCTTTCTTCTTCTTTTCAGAACGGGAAGGAAAGGGATAGATGCGAACGAACGGGAAAAAGATCCCCGCATCCGCCGTTAATTTTTCAATATAACGAACCCGCAGCACCAGAGGCATCCATAAAATGAACAGGATCACCGCCGAAACGATCAAAAACGCTTTCATCTTCTTTATTCCTCGGAGATGCTTTCATTATGCAAAACATCATCAAAAGATTGCTGGCCTTCCACCTCATTGACCGGCTGCTCCAGGCGGGGCAGCTCCGGCAAATCCTCCAGAGAGCGAAGACCGAAGCACCGCAGAAAATCAGGCGTTGTTCCATAGAGCCAGGGGCGGCCGGGCGCATCTAATTTCCCCTTTTCCTCCAGAAGCCCTTTATCGATCAAGGCGTTGATCCCATAGAAGCAATCCACGCCCCGGATCTGCTCCACATACGCTTTCGTGACCGGTTGATTATATGCCACGATGGATAAAATCTCCAACGCCGCATTGGAAAGGGGCGTATTGCGCCGATGATCCAATGCTTTTTTGGTGATCTCGCCGTAATAGCGGGAGGAACACATCTGATAGCATTGATCCAGCTCCAGAATATCAAAGCCCCGGTTCTCTGCCCGATAGCTTTCCTTCAGCTCATCAATGATCGTTTCCAGCCGCTCGGCTTCAATTTCAAGCACCTCTTGCAGTTTTCGTTTTTCAATCGGCTCACCGCTGGCGAATAAAATCGATTCCACAGCGCCGCTCATATAGTTTAATTCCATTTATTTCTCCTTCTTGAAGGTCAGATAAACATC
>CAZIQE010000032.1:0-3355 GCA_964541385.1 uncultured Eubacteriales bacterium
GAGATCGGCAAAGCCCTTTGCATCGACCACGGCACGGGCATTGTGATCGGTGAAACCGCAGTGATCGGCGATCATTGCCTGATCTACCAGGGCGTTACCTTAGGCGGCACCGGCAAGGAAACCGGCAAACGCCACCCCACCCTGGGCAATTATGTGATGGTGGGGAGCGGCGCCAAGATTTTGGGTCCCCTCACCATCGGTGACCACAGCAAAATTGCCGCCAATGCCGTTGTTTTGGATCCGATCCCGCCCCACTCCACCGCCGTTGGGGTGCCCGCACGGGTGATCCGGCAAAACGGTCAGAAGGTGGAGCAGATGGATCAGGTGCATATTCCCGATCCGCTGATGCAGGAGCTTTGTATGCTCAATTCTAAAATTAAGGAACTGGAAAAGAAAATAAAGGAGATCGAAGGAAATGAAGCTTTATAATACCCTGACACGCCGAAAAGAAGAATTCATTCCCATCACGCCGGGAAAGGTTCTGATGTATGCCTGCGGCCCCACCGTTTATAACTTTTTTCATATCGGCAACGCACGCCCTTTTATTACCTTTGACGTTTTGCGCCGATATCTTGAATACCGGGGCTATAAGGTGAAGTTTGTGCAGAATTTCACCGACGTGGACGATAAAATGATCAAAAAGGCCAATGAAGAAGGGGTTTCTCTGGCGGAGCTGGGCGATCGCTATATCAACGAATATTATACCGATGCGCAGGGCTTGGGCGTGGGCAAAGCCACCATCCATCCCAGAGCCACTCATTGCATCGGCGATATCATTAAAATCATTGAAGCCTTGATCGAAAAGGGCTATGCCTATGAATCCGGCGGAGATGTTTTCTATTCCACCAAGAAATTCAAGGGCTACGGGAAGCTTTCCCATCTGCCGATGGATCAACTGGAAAGCGGCGCACGGATCGAAGTGAACGATCTGAAAAAGGATCCGATGGATTTTGCCGTTTGGAAGGCCGCCAAGCCCGGCGAGCCCGCCTGGGAATCGCCCTGGGGGATGGGCCGACCCGGCTGGCATATTGAGTGCTCCGCTATGGCATGCAAATTTTTGGGCAAGACCATTGATATTCATTGCGGCGGCGTGGATCTGATCTTCCCCCACCACGAAAACGAGATCGCCCAGAGCGAAGCCGCCAACGGATGCGAATTCGCCCACTATTGGCTCCATAACGGTCATATCAACGTGGATCATAAAAAAATGAGCAAATCCGCCGGCAATTTCTTCACCGTGCGGGATGCCGCCAAGGTCTATGGCTATGAAACCATCCGCCTCTTTATGCTCTCCTCTCATTACAGAAGCCCCATTAACTACAGTAAAGAGGTTTTAGAGGCCGCCAAGGCCGGTTTGCAGCGGCTATATACCACCAAAAACAATCTGGAATACGCCTTGAAAACCGCCTCCGGCACCTTGAATGCGGAGGAAGAAAGCCTTTTGAAGGAGCTGCCTGCTTTTAAAGAGCGGTTTTTGGAGAAAATGGACGATGATCTGAATACCGCCGACGCTCTGAGCGTGATCTACGATCTGGCACGTTGGATCAACACGCAGTTGGCGGAAAGCCACTCCCCCGCCTTTTTGAACGGCATAAAGGAGCTTTTCGGCGAACTCACCGGAGTACTGAACCTTCTGACCGGCGAACAGCAAGCCGAGATCCCCGCAGAGATCCAAAAATTGGTGGATGCCCGCACCGCCGCCCGGGCGGCAAAAGATTTTGCCAAAGCGGATGAAATCCGCAACCAATTGGCGGAAATGGGCGTTCTATTGGAAGACGGCAAAGAGGGCGTTAAGATTTTAATGAAGCAATAATGCAAAGGCGGAATCTTCTGGAAAAGATTCCGCCTCTTGATCAATAGAGCTTTAAGCCATCATAAGCCAGCATCGCCGGGATCGGAAAGCTCATCGAAGTAATTGCTTTCACCAAGGCATCATAGGAATTGCCGTTATTATGGTTCACGTGGGTAATGATCAATCGGCTATTCTGATCCAGAATGCCCCGGGCTGCCAATTGATCCGCCAAGGTGCGCAGATCATCAAAGGATTGATGCTGATTTTTGGTCATATTCAGGCTGTTTCCCAAGCCGTAGGCGGATTCAACAATAAAATCATCGATATGATATTCCGCCAAAGCGTTCAGCGTTTCGGGAAAATAGCACCCGCTATCCAGGCCGTAGAACAAGGTTTTGCCATTTGGCAGAAAGATTAGATACAGAGCGCTGTTTTCGCCCACGTTCCCCGTATGATTGCCGCGAAAAGGGATCACCTCTACTCCGCCAACGGGATAGCGTTTGCCGAATTCCAGCCGATGAAACACCACGATCCCCTCCTCTTCCCATTGGGGAAGCCTTCCCTTCAGGATCCAGGGTGATCGGCGCCAATGCTCCACGATCTCAAACGCCTGATCGGTAAAATAATAATGGATCGGCTCCCGCCATTTCACACTCCATTTAGCCTCCATCAGCATATGGGGGTTCAGATGGTCATCGTGGGTATGGGTCACCAGAATATGATTCACCCCGGAGATTTCGCCGAACAGCATAGACTGACACACCGCATCCGCACCCAGATCGATCATCACATCCTCGCTGACCCGAAAGCAGGATCTGCGGCGGATATAGCGACCGCCTTTGATGCGGGCTTCTTCACATACGGCACAGCGGCAAAAGGGCGCAGGCACGCCCTCGGCGGCGCCGGTGCCCCAAAATTGACCTATCAGCATTGAAAATTCCCCTCTTTTTATGGAATAGTTGAAAAACTTTTTTATCAGTATAGCATATTTTCGGCAACTTGGCAATTTACAACAGATTTTTTTTACATTATAATAATAGTGTTTGAAAAGGAGATGACACCGATGTTTCGCATTTTAGAAAAAGAGAGGCTGAACCCCACCGTGAGCAAAATGGTGATCGACGCACCGTTGATCGCCCGCAAAGCCAGGGCGGGTCAGTTTATTATTTTAAGAGTGGATGAAAACGGGGAACGGATCCCTCTGACCATTGCGGGCTGCGACCGTGCGGCAGGGACTGTGACCATTATCTATCAGATCGTGGGCGCCACCACGATGCGGCTGGATACCCTTGAAAAGGGCGATTCCCTGCAGGATTTTGTGGGTCCTTTGGGAAAGCCCACCGAAATTGAAGGATTAAAGCGGGTGGCTGTTGTTGGCGGCGGCGTTGGCTGCGCCATTGCTCTGCCTGTGGCGCAGGCTTTGAAGGACGCCGGCGCCGAGGTGGACACGATCGCCGGGGTCCGCAATAAGGATCTGGTGATTCTGGAGGAAGAATTCAGAGCCGCTTCGAAAAATCTGATTATGATGACCGACGACGGTTCCTACGGCAGAGAAGGACGGGT
>CAZIQE010000033.1:0-20350 GCA_964541385.1 uncultured Eubacteriales bacterium
CAAGATCTGAACCTGCTTCTGGGCGCCGACTGGAGAATTTCCGCCAACCAAAGGGACTTTTTGTAAAAAGTCCCCTTGGATCCCTCAAAAACTTTCTATACTAAAAAAGCCTGCCGGTGTTAAAGTCGGCAGGCTTTTAGCGTGTCAAAACCTTTTGAGAATTTTCAGAAATATTTCTGAAATAAAGGTCGGTGCCTTTTTTTGACGTCGGGGAGACGAACAAAAAAGAGTGCCGAATTCGTCAACTCGCCCCGAAGTTGTACAACTGGGGCTCCCCGGCAAAACGAAGTTTTGTTGGGGTAAGAAGGAAAAAGAAAGAATGGAGCGGATTTTGCGTTAAGCAAAGGAGCGGATTTTCTTTCTTTTGACGTGGCGAGAGGTCATTTTGGCGGATAGCAGAAAATTTTAATAGAAACTCGGCATCAGCCGAGTTTCTTCCTTTAAAAAGAACAACAAAAAAAAGTGACTACCGATTTCATCTTAGATCAGAAACAGGTAGTCACTTTATCATTATTCTATTTTCTGCGGTCGGTGCCTTTTTTGGATGTCGACCTTATGCACCGGTGCCGTCGTTTGCCTGAGGCGCCGGGTTGTATTCCTCCCATACCTCCTGCACTTCATCCTGCCAACCGTTCACCAATTTATTTTTGGCAAAGTTTGCAACCAGATAGCGGGAATAGAGATATCTTTCGCCAATCGCCCTCACCGGATCCTTCGGCCCGTTAAACTTCAGCTTCAGATTGGGTTCCTTCTTCATAAAGTCCACGTAAAGAAGCTTTGCCAGAATCTTATAGTCGTCTGTTGGCGTTTTCTCGTCGGCGGCTGTGAATTCCAGCTTGGAGATGTTATTATAAAGCGTATCCAGCTCCTTCACGTAAGCGATCACGTTCTTCTTTGCGCTTTCCTTCAAAGCGGCGGCACAATAAAGATGAACCTCCTTGGAGAGCCGATAAGCAAGGGAGCCAACCTCCAGATAAGCATCAAATTCAGCAGAATATTTAAGAAAATCGCCATTATAATCGCCATCGATATCGTCGGCATACTCCGAGCAAACCAAATAGGCGATAATGCTTGCCTGCCCATCGCTGACAAATCCACGGTGCTTGGCGATGGCACGGGCAACCTGCATCGGAACGGCAACCTCGGGATAATCGGTATTGATCAGAACCTCACCGGTGAAGGGAGAATAGATACTGCCGATCCCCATTGCGCTATATAAAGGCGCAAACATCAGCTTCTTCACTTTCACTTTTTTGCCCTTAAGGAAGGGATAATCTTCGCCGGCAGCCTGATAGCAGGCATTCACGGCTTCACCGATCTCCTTCAGAGAATTGCCGGTTCCGGCATAGCGTGCGCTTCCCGTCTGGGTAAAGTAAATATTCGACATTCCGTTCACAGCCACTTCGTTGATCTGGTCGATGGTATAGATCATCGTGCCGTCCAGGGCTGATTGCGTATAATAATTAGGCTTATAGGTTTCAAAAATCTCTTTGGACTGATAATGGAAAGGCGTGCGGTTCGTGGTAACGCCATAGCACATACTGTAGAAAAGGAAAGCCGTGCCGAAGATTGCCACCAATACGTAACCGAACTGAACCCAGAAACCGGCGATCTTACAGCCGTCTTTATTCTTTTTGGCGGTTACAACGGTTTTATAGATCAGGAACCCGGCATAGGCAAGAATCCCAACCACAGCCAAAATGGCTAAAACCTCTACCAAGGAGAAGGGCATCACGTTGGAAATGGCGGTGAGCACGCCGGTTACCCCTTTGGCAACGGTTTTGGATAAGCTTTCGCTGATCTTGGGAGAAATCATAGCCAGGATATAAAGCACCAATCCGATCAGACCCAAACCGGCAAAGCACCATTTCACAATGGAGAATGCGGTATTGTTCATCAGGATTACTTTCAGCTTTTCTTTCGTTGTATAAGTAGGTTTGATCGATTCCAGATCGGAAACGTCAAATTCAAACTCATCATCGAATTCAGCCAGATCATCTAAAGTGAATTCCCCGGCAAGAGCATCTAATTCTTCCGCCGAAAGGCTTTCAAAATCTTCAGTTTGCAAGCCCTCTTCTGCTTCCAGATTCAAGCCTTCGAGTTTTTCATTCTCAGCCATATGCGTCCTCCTTGCCTTTCCAGGATATCATACACAATAATATATTACTATAGATCAGGCAAAATTTCAAGTAGTTATTTCGATTTTTTACACTTTTTTATTGCGATTCCTTCATCGGCACGATCCTCCCGCCGCCAACGACATAATTTTCCCAATAAACCACAGCACTTTGACCGGGCGCCGGCGCTTTTTTGGGATTTTCAAAATGCAAAAGAGCCCGGTTTCCCTCCAAAATTTCAACCTGGACCGCCGTATCCCGATCCCGATAACGAACCTTGGCGGTTAAGCCCTCCTTCGGCAGGGGCAGATGAAAGACCGTTTGCTCCAATAAAACCGTCTGCTTCATAACGGACGCTTCCGGCCCCAGCCAAACCACGTTTTTTTCGGAGTCCAATGCCGAAACGTAAAGCCGCTGATCGGAGGCAACGCCCAAGCCTCGCCGCTGCCCCACGGTATAGCCGCAGATCCCGTGGTGGGTTCCCAAACGGTTTCCGTTCAGATCCAGAATTTCTCCCGGCTGGGGGTGCCGCCCGGTCAATGCGGCGATAAACGCATTGCGGGAGCTGCCCTCCTCCAAAAAGCAAATATCCAGCGAGTCCTTTTTAGAAGCCGCAGAGAGGTTTAAGGCATTAGCCCTCGCCCGAACCGCTCCCTTATCCTTCTCATCGCTCAAGGGCAATAGCAGCCGGGATAAAACCTCCTGCCCCAATCCGTAAAGCATATAGCTCTGATCCTTCGTCTGACCGGGAATGCGGCGCACCAGATATCTGCCCTGATAAGGCACCACCGATGCATAATGACCGGTGGCAATCTTTTCGCAGCCCAGCTCATCCGCCGCCCGGAGCAAGCCTTTGAATTTAACGGCGGGATTGCAGAGAATACACGGATTGGGCGTTTCCCCCCGCAGATACATTTCGGCGAAGGGAGCCATCACCTTTTCCTTGAAAAGGGCGGTCATATCCTTCAATAAAAAGGGAATATCCAATTCGGCGGCCGCCTTTTCCGCAGCAGCCGCCTCATTGCCCACTTGATGCATTTTTAAGAATACGCCTATCGGCTGAAAGCCCTGCTCCTTCAAAAGAGCAACGCAAACCGCACTATCCACGCCGCCGCTTAAGCCAACGGCAACCTTTTTCATTCCACAACCTCGAAGAGCACGCCCAGCGTTCCGGGGCCGCAATGGCTGGTGACCACGCTGCCGGCATCGGTTTCGAATATCTCTTCAAAAAGACCGGTTTCCGCCACGGTATCGCAAATCGCCTTCACCGTTTCGGGATCGCACTTGGTGTGGGTCACGAAGCAATATTTTTTATAAATTTTATCGGCGTTATCGGAGAGCATCTTTCTTGCATACTCCACCATCACTTTATTGATCGTGCCCCGATATTTTTCAGCCACGCCCATCTTGCCGTCTGCCACGAAAATGCGGGGATGCAATTTCAATAGATTCGCACCCAATGCGGCAACGGAGGAGCAGCGACCGCCCATCCTGAGATAGTCTAACTGATCCACAACAAAGCTGGCACGCACCAGCGGGATCCGCTTTTCGATCGCCGCAACGATCTCCTCGGCGCTTTTCCCCTCTTCTTTCAAATCATAGGCGTCCAGCATCAAAAGAGCGGTGCCGGTGGAGAGATTGGCACTATCGATCACATAGATCCTGCCTTCTCCTTCATTTTCCTTTGCCGCCAGATTGGCGCTCTGATGAGAGCCGGACATCGTAGAAGAAATATTGAAATGGATCACGTCATAGCCCTCTTTGGTATAGGTTTCAAAAAAGGCCTTATAATCCGCCATAGTCGCCGAAGAGGTTTTGGGTAATTGCTTATGCTCAGCCACATATTTATATATTTTTTCGGGGTACATCTCCACGCCGTCGTCTTTAAAGGAATCATCCCCCAGCGTTACGTAAAGGGGTTGAATCTTAAAGCCGAACCGCTCCTTCATGGCGGCGGAAATATCGCAGGTACTGTCTGCCGAGATGATAATTTTATTCATAATCACCAAAGATCCTTTCTTCAACGTAGAATTACACTTAATAATATAACTGATTATTTCCGGATTGTCAAAGAAATTGTTGATTTTTTTATTTCCTTGCTCTATAATATGCTTAGTAAAATTTAATTGAGGAGGAACTCAAAGGATGCTTGTTTCTGCAAAGGAAATGATCAAAAAGGCTTATGAGGGCCATTATGCCGTTGGCCAGTTCAACATCAACAATCTGGAATGGACCAAAGCCATCCTGCTGACTGCCGAAGAAAACAAATCCCCTGTGATTCTGGGTGTTTCCGAGGGCGCCGGCAAGTATATGTGCGGGTTTAAAACCGTTGTCGGAATGGTGAAGGGAATGATCGAGGAATTGAATATCACCGTCCCCGTTGCCATCCATCTGGATCACGGTTCCTATGAAGGAGCCAAAAAAGTAATTGCCGACGGATTTTCTTCCGTGATGTTCGATGGCTCCCATTACGGCATCGAAGAAAACATTGAAAAAACCAAAGAGATCATTGCGCTCGCCAACGCCAAGGGAATGAGCGTTGAAGCCGAGGTCGGCGCCATCGGCGGCGAAGAGGACGGCGTAGTCGGCCGTGGTGAGGTTGCCGATCCCGATGAATGCAAAAAGATCGCCGATCTGGGCGTTGATTTCCTCGCTGCCGGTATCGGCAATATCCACGGCAAATACCCCGCCAACTGGGCAGGCTTGGATTTTGAAACGCTGGAAAAGATCCAAAAAGCCACCACCGGGATGCCTCTCGTTCTGCATGGCGGCACCGGCATTCCTGCCGATATGATCAAAAGAGCCATCTCTCTGGGTGTTGCAAAAATCAACGTGAACACCGAATGCCAACTGGCATTTGCCGCCGCAACCCGTAAATACGTGGAGGCCGGCAAGGATCTGGAAGGAAAGGGCTTCGATCCCAGAAAGCTTCTGGCACCCGGCTTTGAGGCCATCAAAGCAACCGTGAAAGAAAAGATGGAGCTCTTCGGCTCCGTGAATAAGGCATAACACATTCTTTCTGTTAGGCGACCGCAAAAATGCGGTCGCCTTTTCATTTTTTTGCACTTCCGTTCATAAGTTAGAAAGAAAGGAAATGCAAAAAAATGAAAAGAAAATATTTATTCCTCTATCTGCTCTTAATGTTTTTGCCCTACATAACCGTTTTAATTCTTTGCCGGTTTTGGGTCAAGCCCCCGCCGGAGCTCCCGGAAGAGCCCCGGGGCTATACCGTTACGCTCTATCGCACCGCCACCGAAAAAACAGAAGTTCTGGCGCTCAGGGATTATCTCTTCGGCGTTCTCGCCGGAGAAATGCCCGCCTCCTATCCGGAGGAGGCGTTGAAGGCGCAGGTGGTTGCCTCCTATTCTTACCTGCTTCACCGAAAAAACACGATCTCCGCCCATCCTACCGCCGATTTCGGTCATCCGGGGGATATCTGCGATGATCCCAATCATTGCAAGGCGTTTGCCACAGCCGAAGAATGCGAAGCCCGATGGGGCAAGGAATGGCGCAGTTCCTTTGAAGAAAAGCTGAAAAATACGGTGGAGGCGGTTTTAGGCTACGCCGTTTTATATGAAGGGGAGCCTGCCAACACGGTCTTTCACGCTTTTTCCGGCGGAGCCACCGAGGATGCCGCCGACGTTTGGGGTGCCGAGGTGCCCTATTTAAAATCAACCGATTCCCATTGGGATCAGGATGCCAGAGATTTTTCCACCACCGTTAAAATCCCCCTGGCGGAATTCCAGGCCGCTCTGGAGATCACCGGAGCGGAAATCGGCGCCATCACGCTGACCCGGGGCGGTTCCGTTGGCGAAATAGCCATCGGCGGCAAAAATTTCACCGGTCGCCGGCTGCGGGAAAAATTCGGTCTGCGCAGCACCCGGTTTACGTTGGAGATCCAAAAGGATCAAGCCGTTTTTACGGTTTCGGGCTATGGTCACCAGGTTGGGATGAGCCAGTACGGCGCCTCCGTTTTGGCGCAAAACGGCTTTACCTTTCGGGAGATTCTCTCCTATTACTATAAGAACGTTACGGTTGCCGCCGATTTTTATGCATAATCTTTCTGAAAAATGCCCATATTAGAAGCGGAAGTTCTATTACGAAAGGATCATAAGGGCATGAAAGAAAAAATTTTGCATTTATTAAAAACCAAAGGCTACTATATTGTTTTATCCCTCTGCGTACTCACCGTCGGCACCGTTAGCTTTCTTTCCTATAAGATCAATCAGAAAAAGCAGGCGGAAAAACCCATCACCCAAAATCCCACCTCGGATGTGGAAAAGGTGGAGGATAAAGTGCCTGACCCCCGACCGGAGACGACCGAACCGGCAACGGATTCTAAGGAAAACGATTCCGAGGGAACGGCTGCGGAATACGCTTCTCCCCTATCCGGCGAGGTGATCGCTCATTATTCGCCGGATCATCCGGTTTATTCCTATACGCTGAAGGATTGGCGGGTGCATAACGGGATCGATATTGCCGCTCCTGCCGGCACTCAGGTGCTGAACGTCTGCGACGGCGCAGTTGAATCAGCCGAGAAGGACGACCTGATGGGCAATATCGTTGTGGTTCGCCATACCGACGGAAAGGTTTCCCGCTATTGCAGCTTGGGAGAGGTTTTGGTTACGGTTGGTCAAATGGTGAAAAAAGGAGAGCCGATCGGCACCATCGGCAACACGATGCTATTAGAATGCGGAGAAGCGGATCATCTCCATTATGAACTATGGGCGGATAATCAATTAGTGGATCCCTCCTCCGTGATCGGATAAATACCGCCGGTGCTTCATCCGAACACCGTCGGCAGAAAGCTTGGTGGGCAATTCATCGGCGATCCGCCGCCAGCTCCAGCCCCGGAAATAACGGAATTCAAAGATCAAACGCAATTCGGGCTCTTCGATTTTCTCAATGAACTGAGCGATCTCCCAAAGCCATACTGCCAGCTCCTCGCAGCGGCGGCGAAGATTTTTGGCTAAAGCCCGTGCCTCGATGCTTTGGCAGAAGGGCAATTCTTTTTCCAGCCTTCGGCATTCCTCCATCTCCCGCCGAAGAATTCGCACATCACAGAGTTTCATCCGCCACCTCCCGAAACTCCTCTTCAACCCCGCAAAGGGGGCAGGTATAAAAGATCTGCCCCCTGCCGCCGGGCAATCCGTAGGTTTCTTTATAGTGATTCGGTTTTTGAAAGAATCTGCCGCAATTTTCACAATAATACATCGGTTGGAAACACCTCCTGAAAATCGCATCCCAACGCCCGGCAAAGGCGCAAAGCCGTTTGAAAGCCGGGATAGTCCCCGCTTTTTTCCAGGCGGCATACGGTGGAGCGGGAAACAGCCGCCCGCTCCGCCAGCTCCTGCTGGGTATATCGGCGGCGTACCCGGTTATAGTATAGTCGGTTATACATTTTTCTACTCCTTCTTTTTTTAAACTACAGAAATCGATTTCATTTTCTATTTAAATGCAACTTTCGCCTTTTTTCAAGGAAAACCGTTTGACATTTTTCGACATTGCCCCTAAAATATAGGGTGAGAGGTGAGTTTTTTTATGTCATTTGTCGAAAAAAAGTTGCAGGAGGAATGCGTTTACCAAGGGTCGATCTTCCGGGTTTACCATAATCGGGTGGAGCTGCCGAACGGTGCCACCGCCGCCCGGGATCGCATCACTCATTCGGGCGGTGCCGGAATGGTGGCTCTTGATGACGAGGGCTATACTTATTTGGTGCGGCAATACCGCAGCGGCGTGGAAAAGGAGCTTCTGGAGATCCCCGCCGGGAAATTGGAAAAGGGCGAAGACCCTGCCGAAACCGTGGTGCGGGAATTGGAGGAAGAAGTGGGATTTACGCCCCGAAAAGTTACTTATCTGGGGCATATGGAGCTCTCCCCCGCCTACCTGCAGGAAATCACCTATCTTTATTTAGGGCAGGATCTTTTGCCTCATAAAGAAAGCTTGGATGAGGATGAATTTCTGGAGGTGGTGCGGATGCCCTTTGCAGAGGCGTTGGATCGGGTTTTAAAAGGTGAGATCACCGACGGCAAGACCCAGAACGCCATTATGAAAACCGCATTGCTTTTAAATCTATATAAATAAGCGGGTGCAAAAGCACCCGCTTGCTTTTTTATTTCAGGCGACTTAAAACGACGGCCAGTTCTGCACGGGTCACGGAATCGTTCGGGCGGAAGTTTCCTTCGGAATCGCCCTTCATCCATCCTTTTTCTGCAGCTTCTTTCACTGCTTCTTTTGCCCAATTGGGGATCAGTTTTTCATCTTGAAACAATGCCTTGCCCTCCTTTAATTGATAATCGGCGGAATGATAGGAGCCGACCCGGTTGGGAATTCCCAGCCACTTAGTGGGATCCAGCACCGTTTCGCCCTGCTGCAGCTGATAATGCAGGTGGGTGCCGGTCACGTTGCCGCTCCTGCCCATCGTGCCCAATACCGTGGTTCGGTTCACCCGATCCCCGGTCTTCACCTTCACACTTCCCTGCACCAGATGGCAGAATATATGACGACGGCCGTTTTCTTCTCCGACCGACACATATTGCCCCCATCCTCCTGCATCATAGGCAACCACCCGCACCACGCCGTCGCAGGTGGCATATACGTTACGGTCTTCCGCCACCAAATCAATGCCCTGATGACCTTTCGCCCAGTAGGCGCCCTTCTGACCAAAGGTGGCAGTTACCTGAAAGGGACCGGTGATCGGCAAATTCGTCATTCCGCTTCCTCCTTTTTCAGCTTTTCCATATACGCATCGGCTTTTAAAGCCCCGGCGGTAAAGCTGTTATTTTTCCACCATGCCCAAAGGCCGGCGATGACCGTTGCAATCGCAGAAAGACCTTGGTAGATTTCCTCGCTGCTGAAAGGCAGCGGATTCCATCCGAATACCGTTAACAGTTGGTTGATCAGACTGACCAACAGAAAAGCGGTTCGAATCCAGGTTCCCATTGTTGTTTTCACCGTAAAAAACTCCTTTCATCATATGATCTCTAATATTTTCAAGGTATTCAATCCCAGGGCGGAGCAGATGATCAGCACAGCCCCGACACCGATGAAGCGCATCAGCATTTTCCCGCCGGTCGTTTCAAAAAAAGCCAGAGGATTATGGGTTTCAAGCCGATCCATCCGCTGCTCCTGGCGTTCCAGAATGCCGGTCATCCGCTCCACGGCGTCGGTCAGGCGGATACACGCCTTGGTCAGATCATCGATCTTTTGCTGCTGATCCTCGATCCGCCGTTCATTCAATTTCTGAACCCGCTCGATCCCGCCGCTGCGCATTTTGCAATATTCCTGAGAAATCGGCTGCATATTCATACGCCCCGTGCCAGATCTTCCAGTTCCCATTGACGCTTCAACTGTTGAAGCGCCAGTTTATAGAAATAGTCCTTTTCGGCAGAATCTGCATTGGCGGCGGTTTTAAATTTCTGCAATGCCATCTGCTGATTAAAATCCGCCTCATCCTGCTGAATATCCAAGAAGCCCTTTCCCAGCTGAGAGCTGAGCTCCCGCTGAAGATCCGCCACCTGCTCCATCGCACCGGATCGAACCTTTGCCTTGGCGGCTTCGTTTTCCGCCAGATCCTCCCGCTGATCCAAAAGTGCCTGATAGGCATTGGCTGCCGCATGGTTCAGGGCAGTTGCGGTAATCACATCCGCCAGACCGGTATTTTCAAACCCCCGGTTCAAAAAGCCGCTTTCGGCGAGCCGCTCTTGATTCCAAGCCGCAGAACGAGCCGCCTGCTGGTTTTTTTCTCCCTGCTGCTGCAGGCTTTTCTTTTGGGCATCCAATGCATCTAACTGCTGATTCATCCCGGTTTCAATGGCGCTCATTTCGCTCCGGGCGAATTTTTCCACTAAATTCTGATAAGCATTAAACCGATCCGAAGCACCGGCGCTTTTCAAAAGTGTATAGCGGGAGCCATCCTCCCCGCCGGAATAGCCGGCTCTTGCCCGAATACTTTCCGCACGGGCGTGAGCCGCCTTTTTGCCGGCTTCATCGCCGACCGCCGCCGCCGCATCAAAATCCAGCGTGGCTTTTTTTAATTCCTCCTGCTCTTCTTTTGAGAGCAGAAGTTGATCGATATTACTGAGCATTTTTATTTCCTTTCTCGTTCATTCATCGCTTCTTCCCTTTTCGATAGACCGCGCGAAGCCCCCAAAGCCGAAAGTTCGGATCATGCGGGAACGAAATGTTTATTGCCAATGTATTGGCACTCCCAAAGCGTGTTGCAATGGGGTACCATTGGGTTTGATCGTCTTTCTTCCACTTCAGAGTACGGCTTCTGCCCTCCTTCCCATTCCGAATCAATCGGAAAGAAGTATTCGTCAACAGCCCGGGAGTGACCAGCAATTCCAACCGTTGAAAAAGCATCTTTAATCCGCTGTTTTCTTCCATGGCGTTCGTTTGCCAATAGGCGTAAAAAGCTTCACGAAGCTGAGAATCTGCCATCTGGTAGATAGTGCCATCCACCCCGCCCAGATAAAGAATACCCCTATGCGAAGCTGCACAAGATACAGAAACCGGTATTTTCCAACGCATAAAGCGATAATTTCCCTCTTCGTCTATTCGGCCGTCTGTTACCAATACGTTTTCCCTGAAAAACAAGAGATAATAATCCTTCCAATTAATGGCACAAGCATCATAGAGGTTCACGGCTCCCAAATATTCTTCCACAGGAAGGCTTCGCGGAACGGTTTCGTTTAAATTGATCAATTCATCGGAAACCGTGCGCACCGTGTAGAGCCCGGAGGCTGTTAAAAAACAGGGCTCATTCCCTGCCCGGCCTACCGTTGACGAATCCACGCATCCTTCCACGGGTGCGCCGGCAACGGAAGGATAGGCATCCACCAGATAAGGCTCTCCGGAAAGGGTTTTCCCAAGTTCAACCACCTTATGGCTGCGGTAATAAACCGCCGCTTCCCCGGGATCGTTTTTCAAAACTGCCATACGCCCGTCTTTCAAGGGGCAATAGCCGGTGATCCACCGATTGATATTCCCCAATTGCTCATAACTGGTTTCGTAGAAGCAGAGAAAATCATCCGGCGCACTGAAATAATCAATACCCGGCGTTCGGAGACTGCCGCCCAGAAATAACACGTTATTACCGCCATCGGCGCCGAAAAGACCCATTGCCGTTGCGCCGTTGATCGCATCCGGGCGTTCTTTTATCACTCCATAGGTTATGGTGAGGTTATCCATCCCGTCCATGGCGACGGTATAATCGCCGGACCCATAGAACATAATCCTGCCGTATGCTTCTTCGATCCCGAAGGCGAGCCCGCCGGAGAAACGGCGATTGGATTCAAATCGGGTGCCGGCGGGATCCGCTGTGAAGCTATAATCGCTGAATCCAGACGCCGACCTCCAGACTCCGTTGGTATCCCGCAGACGGAATTCAAACGGCATCTTCGTATTGATGGCGGATAGAGGGCAGCTCAGAATGAAGGAATTGGTTTCTTCCGTTACGCAAAAGCTTTCCGTTCGGAATTGGCTCAATCGGTTATCTCCCCTTGGATCCACGTCCCCGCCGCCTGCGTTCGGCAATTTTGCCACTACGGTTTCCGGCACGGTACTGTAAAAGCACGTCATTTCGGGTATCTCTTCCGCACCCCAGTAGTCATCCATACAGGAATGTACTTCAAAGCCGTCGTAAAACAGAAAATTTCTTCCATCGCAAATAAAGAGCAATTCTTTTTCATAGGTTCGATGCGCCCAGTTACCGGGCGTTTTAAAAAGGCAGCAACGCTCCTCCATCTTTTGCCGGCGTATAACCCCCTGGGAGGGGGCGTTGTTCATATTTGAATAAACCACCACCGGCTCATGATCGGGCAAATTTTCATAATGAAGCAGAAGCTGATTTCCGCTATGAATCAAAAGCTGACCCTGGAAATAATAGATTCCGTAGACCGGCTGATCCTTATGAAGCATGGAAACGCAATCGGGGCGGCGCCGAAGCGCCTCCCCATCCCAGATCAGATTCAGGGCATCCGCCGCCCGGCTCATCGAACCGCCAATGCCGCAACCGCCGGGATCCAGCCCTTGAAATCCACGTTCCGTGCGGGTTACCACGGATCCGCTTCCACTGAGAATTTTATGAATCGGGAAACTCATAAAGAACCCCCACCTTCCACCTTGGCGGCAGGACGGTAGCCCAAAGCCGCCGCAATTTTTGTATTATACTGCTCCAGCAATCTGCCGTATAGGTTCGGATCCTCGCCCATAATGCAGACTGCGGCACAGTAAAAGGGCATCGCACTTAAAATATCTGCCGGAAAAGGCAATTCCTGATTCAGGTCGGTTTCCCGAACCGTTGGCGGTTTCCGATAGTAGACCAACGTATACGAGCCGTCCTCCGCCAGAATCCTGCCCTCCTCCACCAGAAGAGGAACCCGCTTGCCCCCGCACAATAGGGCACGGGGCACCAGAACCTGCTCCGGCAGATCAGCTGCGCCGTTTTCCACGTCGATGCGGCAGCGTGCCTGCACCGGGAAAATTCTGGCGATCTCATGGAGGCCGCTATCCAATCCGTCCATCAACCGATTGCGGCGGTCTTCCCATTCAAACTCGATTTCCACATTATCCAACAGAGAAACCGCACGGTCAATAATCGTTTGAATATTCATTGCTTTAGATCATTTCAATCGCACCAACGGCGCATTCACCGGGAGAAAAGACCTCAATATAATCGCCTTTTTTGCCGGTAATCAGATGGGGACCCACCTCCAGGCGGATCAAATTGACTACGCCCGGCGAAAGAGAAAAGGATTTCTCCTTCCCGCCAAAAACGGTATTGCCGGCAGACACAGTCAATCTGCCGTTGTTTTGTGACTCCACCCACAATAGGATCTCGCCGGTGCCGTGCTGAATGGGGATTCTCCCGCCTGTGTCACAATAATCAGTTTCAGGCATCAATTCCATAGTATTCAATTTTATTTCTTTAGGGATTAATTCAGTCATTATTGGTCATCTCCTTCCAAATCCTTATGGGCACGGATCACAGCCAGCTCCTTGGGGCGAACCAGCTTTGCGCCGTACACATTCAAGCCTTTGATGGCATCGGAAAAATACTTTTCAGGGCGATAAGCCTCTGTTTCATCGATGGCGCTGGCAAAGGCGATGGCCTTATTGGTGCGCACCATCATATAATCATCGGTGCCGTCGTTATAAAGATTATTGCTTAAGATCACTCTGGCGCAATCATACATCCCCACAACGCCCTTGGCGATCAGCTCATCGTTATTGGTTTTGATCTCGGTGAGAGCATCCCGGAAAAGCTGATAAAAGAAGGGAGATACCGTGATGGATACCTGATCGGAAATATCCACGTCATTTTCACGCAGCGTGAGCAAGGCGGCATCCACCAAAGCCTTGGCCTCGGCGGGGGTGGTCACCAGGGTAGATGCGCTCTTATTGGCGCTCGCCGCCGCAATTTTGGCAACGTAATGATCCCGGGCGGCAGCCATCTTGCGGCTTGCCTCCTCCATCACCACCGGCATCAGCTCGGGAACCGCCTGCAGGCGATCCAGATCGTCCACCATAAAATTAAACGCTTTGGCCTGATCCACATCCAGAAATACGCTGGTGCCGGATAAGGTTTGAGGGGTATTCATTCCGACCTTGCTGTTGTAATCAAAGATATCGGGAGCAACGGCGCCCAAGATCTTCACACGGCTGCCCAAGCGGGCTTCGCCTTCAAACTGGCGGTTGCAATCATCCACCAGCTTGCATTTCTTTTCCAATTCCGTTTGGATAAAATGACTCCAGATGGTTGGTTTAAAATTTGCAAAAGACATTTTTTCAACTCCTTAATTTAGATAGGGAAGCCAGCGCCTTCCGAAACACCTCCGGATCCTTCAGATCCGATTCCGTTAGGCGATCCAGCTCCCGGGAGGAATAAAACAGCGCGGCTCCTCCTGCCGATTTTGCGCTTGCCATATCCTCGGGAACCGGATTGGTGCGGCGATTTGCGGCCAGCTGAGCCTCATATGCCACCACCGGATCTACCGTTCCGCCTGCCATTAACCGGCAATAGATTTCCCCCACTTCCCTGGGGCTTTGGGCGGTTAGATCGGGATAAGCCTCCCGCACCAGATCCAGATCCTTCTTAAAACGTGTTTCCTCCAGTAAAGATATGGCCTCCTTCACCAGAGGATGCTCCATGACCTCCCGGCGCAGCTGCTCTTCACGGGCATTTTCTCTCAGTTCCCTTGCCCGTGCCTCAAGGGCTCTGCGGCGGGCGGCCTGAAGGCTTCTTTCCTCCGGCGGCATTTCATTTCCGCCGGGCTCGGTTGGGGTGGATTCCGGCTGAGGATTGGATTCTTCAGCGGTTTCCACCGGGGTTTCTGCTAATTCGTTCATGAACAAATCTCCTTCCATTTTTACGCTGTTGGTGCGAAATCTTCGGGATTTTTGCGCTCTTCCCCTGCGATTGAAACAGTTTGACGGGCGGATAAAATCTGCCTTAGCTTTTCTTTGGGCACGTTGGAATCATCATCCAACGCCTCAACAAATTCATGGAAGCCCAGATACCCTGCATCCAACAGGCTTTGCAGCGATTGCTCCTGGGCATATTTGGAATAGGGGTTGGCGGGAGAAAGATCCACCCGCACCCGGGGGCTCAATATCTGCAAGAGCCTGCCGGGGATGGTTCCCCCGCCCAGCGTTAGACCTGCCGGATGATAGCCCCTTAAAAGATCGAACCAGATCAGAGCCGTATCCTCAATAAAACGGGCGAGCTGGGAAACCGCAAAGTTCAGGTTCAAGGTGGCGGTATCCCGTGCGGCAACAATTGCCGCACCGCTTGCATTTTCCGGATTGATCTGACCGGTGACCGCATCTCCGGCACCGCATAGCTCCCGGGTGGTGGAGATCAGGTTACTCATAAAGTTATACGCCATCCCGTTGATGGAGGCCGGCTGCACGTAGGAGATCAATTCCCCGATCTGCACGTTGGGATCATCCACCGCAATAGACGCCCCAATCTTCTCGATATCCTCCACGTTCTGGATCCGGGGGGCGTTATACACCAATTTCGGATAGGCAAAACGCTTGATCGCCATATCCATCCGAGCCAGATTCTTATTGATGGCGATCTGATTGGCGATCAACGCTTCCACCGCTCCCCGACCCCGGCAATGATCCTTGCTGCGGCTCCAGATAAAGGATGCCACCGGATAGCGGCTCACACCCTCCAGCACCACCTCCGGGCGGTAGATGCAATCCTTGGTGGCCTGCAGATAGCAAACCGTTCCGTTTCTTTTATAGAATTTCAAAATCGAGGTGCATTTCTGCATTTCCTCCAGCCGGCTTTCCTGAGAGCCGCCCTCCGTATCCGGGCGGATATTCTCCGCTTCCTCGGGCGGCACTCCGTTGGCAATCGCCTCCGCCTGCACATCCTTCACACGGCGGCGCTGCACGATCAGAAGATAAGGCTGCTGATTCAGATCCTCCTCCGCCTCATCGGCAAAGATCAGTTCTTTTCCGCTGAGCACCTCGCTTTGCAAACAGCCGCCCTTCATATAAAAATAAAGGTAACCTGCGCCGCTGACGCAGCCGTCCTCCACGATTTCCCAGCATTTCTGATCCATCTGGTTCTGCTCCCAAAGCTGGCGGGCATTCTGATTTAAAAGCTGCGCCGCCTCATTGCCTAACGCCTGCAATTCCGGATGATCGGAAAGATCAAAGCTATAATGAACCGAAAGATGGTTCTGCGCCACCACCGCCGTTTTATATTTCACAATGGGCTCCAGAATATTATAGATGGGCAGGCGTTCGCCGTCGGTTGGCAGATAACGCCATTGATCGCCTTCATAAAAGGCCGTGCATTCTTCAAAACGGTCGTAAAAACCGTTGCGGGTCAGTTGGGAGGCACCCTCCCGGTATTCCCGCCAGACCTGTTCACTTGTCATACCGCTCCTTTCTGCCGGAATAGGATTCGATCCGCTTTAAAAGAGAATCCTCCTCTTCCGAGCGGCCGCCCATCAGCCTGCCCCGGCGGGAAACGGAAATGCCGTCTGCCAAGCCCAGCCGATAAAGGGCGGCGCCAATGGCAACGCCGGTTAAAATCCAAATTAACGTCATATGATTGATTCCTTTCTATAGCCCCCTAAAAGATCGGGGACAAATTTTTTGGGTGCGGGGCGAACCCCCGGCACACCCATAATCAGATACCGCAAGGCATCCGGTGCGTGGGTCAGCTCATGGGGTTCCGTTTTGCAATCCCCCGGATGCAAGGGATCCCATTGCAGATTGGGCAAGCAGCGGATCAGGTTCAGGCAGGTGGAAAAGATCCGCAGGCGGGGCTTTCCGCCCGCCCGGGGCTGGAGCCATTCGTTCAATGCCGCCCAGCCGCCGATCCGGTTGGCGCTGACCCGGGTGAGCAAAACGCCGTTTTCCCGAAACAGATCTGCAATCGACCGACCCGAATCCTTTTGGCGGCTCCAGAGATCCGGCGGTGCATAATGCGGGCATACCCCGGCATAGGCTTCTTTGATCCGTGCGGCGGCTTCGGAAACGATCAATCCCGGCTCATAAAGCTCCTGCCAGATATAAAGATTTCCCTCATCATCCTCCGCCCCGAAAACGCCCGCCAGCATATCGAGCCCATAGTCCAAAGCAAAATGCTGCCGCCAATGATCGGGAATTTCAAAGGGCTCCACCACGTGGATTTTGCGATCCCATCGGGAGAAAAACCGCCCCTCGATCAGATCCCAATCCCCCTCCAGAAGCGCTCTGCGTTCCCGCTCCGGCAACCGCTTCAGGCGGGAAATATATGCAGGATCATTCTGCATCAGAAAGTGATTATCCTGCACCCGAGCCGGAATGAACCGCCGGGAGCCCAAATGATCCCGGATCCGGGTATCGGGCGGGGCGGGATCCACAAACCGCCGCTTGACCCATTCATGCCCCACGCCCCCGGGGTTGGTGGTGCTTTTCATCTGCCGGGGGAAGGGCTTTGCGCCCCGCAGGCGGGATTGCAGATAAAGATACATCCATTCCGTGAAATGCGTGAGCTCATCGAAGCGGATCACGTCGTATTCCGCCGATTGATAGCGGTAGACGTCCCGCTCGTTATCGCAATATCCGAAATCCAATGTCGAGCCGTTTTTGAAATAGCCGATATGCTTGGAGGAAAGATAGCGGTATACCCTGCGGGGATAAAGCGCCTCGGCCGTGCGCACCAGGGAGCTTTCCAATTCCGGCAGGGTGCGGCGCAGCAGCAGCTGATGGGAGCCGGGATATTTCAAAGCGTAATAAAACGCATCCACCAGCTGACCGTAGCTCTTTCCGCCGCCTGCCGCCCCGCCGAAGAGGATCTCATCCTCCGTGGCGGTGATGAACCGATGCTGCAGGGAAGTGACGGTAAAGATACCGTTATTTTCCATTCTCATTCTCAAGGATCCGGATCTCAAAGCATCGGCCGCTCTCCTCGGAGGGATCGTTCAGGGAAAGCTCCTTCAGCAGCTTGATGGCATCCATTCCGCCCTCCGCCGCCCGCTTCGCCAGGCTTAAAGCCGTTAATTCACTCACGCTTTTGCTCTCCCGCTCCTCCAATGCCGCCTCCAGCTCGGGCATCGTCATTGCGGCGGCACGGGCAAAATCTTCCGCCAGCATTTCCAGCATATTCATCGCCTCTTTCCACCTCCCGGGGCTATTATACCGATAAAAAGACCGATAGCGGCGAACAGGATTTATGGTTGCATTTATCGCCGACATTTGCTATAATAGAGGGGCGAAATAGATCAAAATTCGGAGGATATGTTCCAATGATCACACTTATCGTGAATCCGGTTGCCGGCAACGGAAGGTCGAAAAAAATCGATTTATCGGTGGAAAACGCCCTGCGGCAAAAAAATCTGGCATTCCGCAGGTGGGAAACCCTTGCCGCCGGCGACGCCACACGCTTTGCCCGGAAGGCGGCTGAGAACCACGCCGAAAACCCGGATCCTTCCGATCTTTTGCTGGTGATCGGCGGCGACGGCACCTTTTTGGAGGCCGTTCGAGGCGTTACGGGAAGCGATCTGCCCATTGCGGGAATTCCCGCCGGAACCGGCAACGATTTTTCCCGCTCCCTGCAGCTGCCCCGCAAGCCTCTTTCCGCTCTGGAGCATATTCTGAACGCCCGACCCCGGCAGCTGGATATCGGCACCGTGAATAACGACCTTTTTGCCAATGAATGCGGCGCCGGGTTCGACGTTACCGTTCTGCACCACGCAGAATTTGCCAAACGCTACGTGCGGGGGCTTGCCCCCTATCTCTGGGGCGTGATCAAGGCCGTTTTCACCCACCAAAGCCGCCCGATGGAGATCAAAGCCGACGGTGAAACGCTTTTTGAAGGGGATTGCCTGGTTTTTTCCGTTGCCAACGGAACCTATATCGGCGGCGGAATTCCCATCAGCCCCGAAGCATCGGTGACCGACGGATTCTTCGATCTGATCGTTGTGAAAGCCTGCAGCCGATTGCGGATCGTTGGCTACCTGCCGGGTCTTTTGAAAGGCAAAATTCTGCAGTTTAAGGATATGGCGGTTCATAAAAAGGTGAAAACGGTATCCGTGCGGCCTTTAGACGGCGGAGAATTATTGGTCAACGTAGATGGGGAGATCAGCAAAAGAAGCCAATGCTTCTTTCAGATCCACCCCGGAAAACTAACGGTTCAAATGTAATCATCAAAAGGAAGGTACTGAATGAAAAAAGTTTTATCCCTGCTTCTTAGTTTCTGCTTATTTTTATCGCTGAGCGTGAGCGTTGCCGCCGATCCGGCTCCCACCTTAACGTTGACCGCTCCTTCAAAAGTATTCTATCAAGTGGGAGAGGCGCCCGATTATTCCGGCGGGATGCTCTCTTATATCGGCGAGGATGAATTAACGGTTCCCCTTGCGGCGGAGCATTGCACCGGGCTGGATACCTCCACGCCGGGCAATAAAACCGTTACGGTTCAATTGATGGAGATGACCGCCTATTTCCGGGTGACCGTTCTGATGAACGAGGAACCGATTCTGGAAATGAAGGACGTTTCCCCCAAGGCTTGGTACTATAAATCTCTGGCGGCTTGTATGAAAGCCGGATTTTTCAAGGGCAACGAGCAGAAAAAAGCCATGCCACGGAGCGATTTGAGCCGGGCGCAGCTCGCCACCCTGCTTTATCGCATCTACGAAAGCGATCCCCAAGTGATGGCACCCAAGGGCGATGCCGTTGCACCCTTTACCGACGTTCAACCGACCGATTGGTTTTATGATGCCGTTGAAAATTGCCGTGCGGCGGGGATCATTGAGGGCGGCGGCGACGGCACCTTCAATCCCAACGGCAGTATCAAGCGGGAGGATGCGATCCTGATGATCATCCGCACCCTTTATACGCCCGAGGAAATCCAAGCTGCCGATCCGGAGGCTCTTTTGGCTGCCTCCGGGCTCAAGGTTTCGGACTTCGACCAAATTTCCGGCTATGCGAAAAAGGCAGTTGCATTGGGGCTCGGAGCCTTGATCAAGGGCAACGAAAAAGGCGATCTGAACCCGAAAAACACCATTTCCCGGGCAGAGATCGCCACCATTCTGGAGCGGCAATTCCTCGCCGGATATGGATGGGGCTCATCCGTTCGGGTGCCGCTCGTTTATCTTTCGCCCTCCAATCAGATCCATAACCGCTATGCCGCCGGAAATACCACCGAGGGCGACGAAATGATCAAGGTTGCCGGGATCGTTGAAAAGATCCTGAAGGACGCCGGCTACCAGGTGATCAATGCCCCCGTTACCAAGCCCATCAAGGAACGGGCGAAGGAGGCGAACAGCCTTCAGGTGGATGCCTACGTGGCGCTGCACACCAACGCCGGAAGCGGCGCCTACACCACCGGAACCGAGGCGTATTATAACGGCGCAAACGCCGGCTCCAAGGAGCTTGCCACCGAAATCTATAACCGCATCGTCGGTCTCACCGGCAAGGGCAGAAAGCTGAAGGAAGACTTCGTTTGCCTGCAGGGCGGCAACGGAACCCCCTTTGTGGAGGTGGGCGATCCCAAGGTTGCCAACCTGCTTCTGGAGATCGAATACCACGATAAGGCGGATCGGGCTCTTTGGATCTGCAATCATACGGATGCCATCGCCAAGGCGGTTGCGGCGGGGATTATGGCTTATTGCGAAGCCCACGTGGATCTCACCACGCCCCTGCCTGCTACGCCGCCTGCCCAGGAAAAGCCCTCGGAGGAAAAACCCCCGCAGGATATAACACCGCCGCCGGTTGCAGAAGAG
>CAZIQE010000034.1:0-3253 GCA_964541385.1 uncultured Eubacteriales bacterium
TATTGAAAACACCATCGTTCCCGTTTGCTGCGGTACTGCCTATCGTAATAAGGGCGTTCAGATGCTTTTGGATAACATCGTTGCTTATATGCCCGCTCCCACCGATATTCCCGCTATTAAGGGTACGGATCCCGATGGCAACGAGATCGAGCGTAAAGCCGATGATAAAGAGCCGTTCTCTGCTCTTGCCTTTAAGATTATGACAGACCCCTTTGTCGGCAAGCTGTGCTTCTTCCGGGTTTATTCCGGTATGATCACTGCCGGCAGTCCTGTTTATAATTCCACCAAGGGAAATAAGGAGCGTATCGGTCGTATCGTGGCTATGCACGCCAACCACCGTCAGGAGATCAGCGAAGTATTTACCGGTGATATTGCTGCGGCTGTTGGCTTGAAGAACGTCACCACCGGTGATACCCTTTGTGATGAAGCGCATCCGGTCATTCTGGAGTCTATGGAATTCCCCGATCCCGTTATCCGTGTTGCGATCGAGCCCAAAACCAAGGCTTCTCAGGAAAAGATGGCGGTTGCATTGTCTAAATTGGCGGAAGAGGATCCTACCTTCCGCACCTGGACCGATGAAGAAACCGGTCAGACCATCATTGCCGGTATGGGTGAACTCCATCTGGAGATCATCGTAGACCGTCTGCTTCGTGAATTCAAGGTGGAAGCAAACGTCGGTGCTCCGCAGGTTGCCTATAAGGAAACCATCCGCAGTGCCTGCGCTTCCGATATGAAATATGCCCGTCAGTCCGGCGGTAAAGGTCAATACGGCCACGTTAAGATCCGTGTTGAACCCAATGAATCCGGTAAGGGCTATGAATTCATCAACGAGGTTGTGGGCGGTGCCATTCCCAAGGAGTATATCCCCGCAGTTGATGCAGGTATTCAGGGCGCAATGCAAAGCGGTATTATGGCAGGGTTCCCGGTCGTAGACCTGAAGGTTACCCTGTATGACGGTTCCTATCACGAGGTGGACTCTTCCGAAATGGCATTTAAGATTGCCGGTTCAATGGCAATCAAGGATGCAATGCGTAAGGGCAATCCCGTTTTGATGGAGCCTATTATGAAAGTAGTTGCAATTACTCCCGATGAGTATATGGGCGACGTTATCGGCGACCTGAACAGCCGCCGTGGTCAGATCCAGGGTATGGAGGCCATTACCGGTGCCCGCCAGATCGAAGCACTTGTTCCTTTGAGCGAGATGTTCGGCTATGCCACCGACCTGCGTTCCAAGACCCAGGGGCGTGGCCAGTATACAATGGAACCCCATTCTTATCTGGAAGTTCCCAAGAATATTGCAGAGAAAATCATCAGTTCCCGTCAAAAGGCTGAGTAATTCTTAAAAAACTCTTGCAATCCTGAATGTTTTATATTAAAATAATTTTATACTAACAATTAAAATCAAGGAGGAAACTCAAAATGGCAAAAGCTAAATTTGAGAGAAACAAGCCCCACGTTAACATTGGTACCATCGGCCACGTTGACCATGGTAAAACCACTCTGACCGCCGCTATCACTAAAGTGCTGGCATTCAAGGGTCAGGCTTCCTATTCCGAGTATGGCGATATCGATAAGGCTCCCGAAGAGAGAGAAAGAGGTATTACCATCAACACCGCTCACGTTGAGTATGAGACCGATAACCGTCACTATGCTCACGTTGACTGCCCGGGACATGCCGACTACGTTAAGAATATGATCACCGGTGCCGCTCAGATGGACGGTGCTATCCTGGTTGTATCCGCAGCCGACGGTCCTATGCCCCAGACCCGTGAGCATATCCTGCTCTCCCGTCAGGTAGGCGTTCCCTACATCGTTGTTTTTATGAACAAATGCGATCAGGTTGACGACGAAGAGCTCTTGGATCTGGTTGAAATGGAGATCCGTGACCTCTTGAACGAGTATGAATTCCCCGGCGACGATATTCCCATCGTTCGTGGTTCTGCTCTGTCCGCCATCGAATGTGAAAGCACCGATGTAAACGATCCCGCTTATGCTCCCATCATTGAGCTGATGAGCAAGGTTGACGAATATATCCCCACCCCCGAAAGAAAGGCTGATCAGCCCTTCCTGATGCCCGTTGAGGACGTATTCACCATCACCGGCCGTGGTACTGTTGCCACCGGTAGAGTAGAGCGTGGTGTTCTGAATCTGAACGAAGAAGTTGAAATCGTCGGTCTGGCTGATGAACGCCGCAAGACCGTTGTTACCGGTATCGAAATGTTCCGCAAACTGCTGGACAACGCCGAAGCCGGCGATAACATCGGTGCTCTGCTCCGTGGTATCAACAGAACCGATATCAAGCGTGGTCAGGTATTGGCTAAACCCGGTACCATCAACCCCCACACCAAATTCAAAGGTCAGGTTTACGTTCTGACCAAAGAAGAAGGCGGTCGTCATAGCCCCTTCTTCACCAACTATCGTCCTCAGTTCTATTTCAGAACGACCGACGTTACCGGCGTGATCAATCTGCCCGAAGGCGTAGATATGTGCAAACCCGGCGATAACGTTGATATGAACGTTGAGCTGATCACTCCGATCGCTATCGAAGTGGGTCTGCGTTTCGCTATCCGTGAGGGCGGCCGTACCGTTGGTTCCGGCGTTGTTACCGAAATCGACGAGTAATTAAATTTAAATAACATCTTCGGGGCGGGGCGTAATTCCCCACCGGCAGTATAGTCTGCGAGCACTAATGTGTATGATCGGGTGTAATTCCCGAACCGACGGTTATAGTCCGGATGAAAGAAGAACGATATTTTATATTTAATGTCTGTATAATATCCCCGATAGAAATATCGGGGATATTATTTTTAGGGAGAAGATTTATGAAAAAGTTGAACGTTCGTGCCATCACCTTAACCGCCTTGATGGGCGCAGTCGGTTTCGTTTTGTTGCTGTTGGAATTCGGAATCCCGATCGTGCCGGCATTTATTAAATTTGATTTTTCCGAACTGCCTGCGTTGATCGCCTCTTTTGCTTATGGTCCGCTCTACGGTGTACTGGTCTGTTTTGTGAAGTCTGTCCTGCATTTGTTTGTAACCAATACCGCCGGCGTAGGGGAGCTGGCAAATTTCCTGATGGGTGCCGTTTTTGTTTTAGTGGCGGGAGCCATTTACCGTAACCGCAAAAACCGTGCAACTGCCCTCCTCGGTTCTTTGGCGGGCTCGGTTTCTATGGGGATCGCCTGCGTTCTGATCAATTTTTTTATCATCTATCCGATCTATTATCAGATTATGATCCCCAAAGACATTATATT
>CAZIQE010000035.1:0-1947 GCA_964541385.1 uncultured Eubacteriales bacterium
CCGCCGAAGCTTTCCCACTCCATATCGATATCGGCACCCAAATAGATGGTGCTTTTATCAAAAGTCTGGCGTCTGACCTTTGTCCAGGCTTCCAGTTTTTTCATTCCCGCGAGGTCGGTGATGACGTAATCCCCCACCGCAGTCGGATAAGCAGATAAGGTGTTCAGATTTGTCATCCCGCTGGTATCAACCGGCGTTACGGTTTCTGCAACGGCAGGAACCACAAAGCAAGTCAGCATACTGATCAGCATACAGACGGTTAACACAGCCGACAATACACGTGTTTTCTTCGTGAACATAAAAAGTTCCTCCTTCAAAATACTATAATATCAGCCACTTCCGGAGAATGATACTATTATATGTCTTCATTTTAACACAAGCCTTCAAATTTTCATACCATCTAATGTGATTTTTTTTACACAATTTGTGAAATCTTTGCTGTTTTCTAATTTTTGACACGCCGAAAGACGCTCAAAAAAGGCACCGATCGTGGAAAAATTCCAATCAAAACTCGGCTACTGCCGAGTTTTTACCTTTAAAAGGAGCAATCAAAAAGAAAAATGACTACCCATTTTATCAAGCAACAAAAATAGGTAGTCACATTATTATTCACTCATTTTCTGCAGTCGGTGCCTTTTTTGAGCGTCTGATCAATAAATTCGAGGTACCCGCTCTGCAATACCGCAGATGATTTCATAATGGACGGTGCCCGCCCATTCCGCCACCTGCTCCACCGGCAGGCCCGGTCCGAAGAGGGTGACCGGATCGCCCATGGCGGCATCGGGAATTTCGCTCACGTCCACGCAGAACTGATCCATACACACCCGCCCCAGGATCGGCGCTTTTTTGCCCCGGATCAGCACATAGCCCTTATTGGAAAGCAACCGGGGATAGCCGTCGGCATAACCGGCGGTCACGGTGGCGACCCTGCGGGGAGCGGGGGCACGGTAGGTGCGTCCGTAGCTGACCGTTTCCTCCGGGCGCAGGTTTTTCACCATAGAGATCACCGAGTAAAACCGCATCACCGGCTGAAACGCCGGGGGCAGCTTCACCTCTCCGGAGGGTGCCAGCCCATAAAGAATGATGCCCGCCCGGATGGCATCGGTTTTCGCCTCCGGCAGGGTAAACATCGCCGCAGAGTTACTGCAATGCTTTTCCTCGAAGGAATAGCCCTGCTCCTCCAAAAATTGAACGGCTTTTTCAAAGCGGGCATACTGCTCCGCCGTGAAGGAGGCGTCCTCCGCTCCGGTGCCGTCGGCAACGGCAAAATGGGTGAATACCCCGGTGAAATTCAAATTACTAAGCTGCAAAGCCTGAACCGCCTCCCGGAGCCCTTCGGCAGCTTCGCTTCGGCAATCGAACCCGATCCGAGCCATTCCCGTATCTAATTTCAAATGGCAATTCACATAAACCCCTGCCTTTTGGGCGGCCTCGTTCAATGCCCGGGCATATTCCAGGGAATACACGCATTGCCGGATCTTTTCTTTTGCCAGATCGGCGGCTTCCTCCGCCGGCGTATAGCCTAAAATCAAAAGGGATGCGGTGATCCCTGCCTGCCGCAGCTCCTCCGCTTCCCGCAGATTGGAAACCGCAAAGCCGGGGGCACCCCGTTTTTGCAATGTGCGAGCCACCTGCACCGCCCCGTGACCATAGCCGTTGGCTTTCACCACCGGCCAGACCTTCCGCCCGCTGATGGCTGAGATGGCATCATAATTTCCTGCCAGAGCCTTTAAATCGATCTCTGCCCAGGTTCGGCGTAATTCCGCCATAGGATTCCTTCCTTTCTTCTTATCAATCGATCTTCCCGGTGGCGTTCCAGAGTCTTAAACGCCATCGCTCATTATTCCATTCCAGAACCGTTACCGCTCCGTTGGCGCAGCAGGGCAAACGGTTGCCCGTTGCCTCCAGAATCAAAGCCTGGATCGCACGACCGTGGGAAAAAACAGC
>CAZIQE010000036.1:0-1651 GCA_964541385.1 uncultured Eubacteriales bacterium
TGGAAAGGCAAAGAACCGCCATAATTTCGGAAGCAACGGTGATATCAAACCCATCCTCCCGGGGAACGCCGTTCACCTTGCCGCCCAGCCCATCCACGATAAAGCGCAGTTGGCGGTCATTCATATCCACGCACCGTTTCCAGGTGATCTTGCGCACGTCGATCCCTAAGGCGTTGCCCTGCTGAATATGATTATCCAGCATCGCCGCCAAAAGATTGTTGGCGGCGCCGATGGCGTGGAAGTCGCCGGTGAAATGCAGGTTGATATCCTCCATCGGAACAACCTGAGCGTAACCGCCGCCGGCGGCACCGCCCTTGATCCCGAAAACGGGACCCAGAGAAGGCTCCCGCAGAGCAACGGTAACGTCCTTGCCGATCCGCTTCAAGCCATCGGCAAGCCCGATGGTCGTTGTGGTCTTGCCTTCGCCGGCGGGGGTGGGGGTAATGGCGGTAACCAGAACCAATTTCCCGTCTTTCCGGGTGGTTTCTTTTAAAAGAGAAAGATCGATCTTTGCTTTATATTTCCCGTATGGATCAATGTATTTTTCGTCCACGTGAGCGGCGGCGGCGATCTCCTGAATCGGCCGCAGCCGGCATTCTTGCGCAATTTCAATATCGGTTTTAAAACTCATTTCTGCATCCTCCAAAATTACTTTTTAAAGTAGCGAACAGCCGCTTCAAACATTCTGATGTCATAATTGCCGGGAACGTTTTTATAAAGACCGCTTCCGATCCGTTCACTATGCCCCATTTTGCCAAATACCCGTCCGTCGGGGGAGGTGATGCCCTCGATCGCATACATGGAGTCGTTGGGGTTAAAATGAACGTCGCCGGTCGCATTGCCGTTCAGATCAACATACTGCGTGGCGATCTGACCGTTTTCGGCGAGTTTCCGGATCAAGGCTTTATCGGCAAGGAACCGCCCTTCGCCGTGGGAGATGGGAACATTATAAATATCGCCCACCTCGGTCAGCGCCAGCCAGGGAGATTTATTCGATGCGATCCGGGTTCGAACAATGCGGGATTGATGCCGTGCAATGGTATTAAAGGTCAGCGTGGGGCAGGTTTCATCGGTATCGATGATCCTGCCATAGGGAACCAAGCCCAATTTAATGAGTGCCTGGAACCCGTTGCAGATGCCGCAGATCAGCCCGTCACGGTCGTCTAAAAGATGATGTACGCCGTTTTTAATATCCGCATTGCGGAAAAACGCCGTGATGAATTTGCCGGAGCCATCGGGCTCATCCCCGCCGGAGAACCCGCCGGGAATAAAGATCATCTGGGCGGTTTCCAGCTCCTTTGCAAATTTTTCAACGCTTTGCTGAATGCCGGAGGCGGAAAGATTGTTGATCACGATAATGTGCGGATCCGCACCGGCATCACGCATCGCCTTGGCACTGTCGTATTCGCAGTTCGTGCCGGGGAAAGCGGGGATCAACACTTTCGGCTTGGCGACCTTAATGGCAGGGGCAACCCGCCCGCCTGCTTGATAGGAGAAGTTTTCCATCGGAAGATGGCTTTCGGGAATATTGCAGTTGAAAACAGGCTCCAGTTTTTCTTCATAAATCGCCAAAAGCTCTTTCAGAGAGAGTTTTTCTGCTCCCTTGCTGATAGTGCCGTTTTCGGTAACGGTACCGATTCGCTTTGCGCCT
>CAZIQE010000037.1:0-4390 GCA_964541385.1 uncultured Eubacteriales bacterium
AAAAGAAGGTTTGGTAACGGAAATTCCGTTCACCGTGATACAGCCGCTTTTGATCATAGCCGATGCCTTATTTCGGCTATCGCAAAACCCATTCCGGAATAAATACTGATCTAATCTCATTGCCGATAGTCCCCGAATTCCAGAATAAGAGATGCAACACCATTGCCATCCAAGCCATTTTCTTTTAATAGCTGATTTATTTTCCCCGCCTTCAGGAACCGGTTCTTGATTCCGAAATTTTTATAAGCACCGGAAAAATCGGCGTTTAGCAGCCGATTTCCCAAATAAGCACCAATCCCGTTGGTTTCATAACACTCTTCGATAAACAAAATCCGCTTAAAGGAAAGCAATTGTTCAATCACTTCCTGCTCGATGGGGAAAATACGGTTAAGCTTTAAAAATGAAACCGGCTTATTTGCCATCCGAATTCCCATCAGGCAAGGAACAACCTGCCTGCCATAGGAAACCACACACATTTCTTTTGCATTTCCGATCCACTCGATATCGGAATCACTCTTTTTAAAGGGCAGCTGCATATCCGGTTCATAGCCACGGGGATAGCGAATAGCAGAAATTCCCTCTCCAAATAAAACACGCCGGCGTAAAACGTTACGCAATTCCGTATAAGTAGTTGGCGAATAGATCGACACGTTGGGGATGGGCATCAGCATCGGAATATCGAATAATCCCTGGTGCGTTTCACCATCTTCCCCAACGATACCGGCACGATCCACGCAAAGAGTCGCATTGAAACCTTGCAATGCCAGATCGTGGATCACCTGATCATAACCCCGTTGAAGAAAAGAAGAATAAATTGCAATTACCGGTTTCATTCCGTTTCTTGCCAAACCGCCCGCAAAGGTAACGGCGTGTTGCTCGGCAATGCCCACATCATAAAAACGCCTCGGATAGGCTTTTGAAAATTCATTCAATCCACATCCGGTTCCCATCGCCGCCGTGATAGCGCAGACCCTTGAATCCTCTTCGGCGATCCGGCAGAGCTCGGAACCGAAAATATCCGAAAAATCCGGTTTCACCTTTTTTCCGTGTTCGCCTGTATCGATATCAAAGGAGCTTAATCCATGGAAATCGGAAGGCATATCTTCCGCATAAGAATAACCTTTTCCCTTAACGGTTTTCACGTGAACCAGGCAGGGGCGTTTCAATTCCTTTGCACGGTTCAAAACACGGTCTAAAACCTGCAGATTATGACCGTCGATGGGACCCAGATATAAAAAGCCCATATCTTCAAAAATATTCCCTTGATATACCATAGACTTCATCGTTTGTTTGATTTTTTGAAAGAAGGAATATAATGATTTTCCGATCAGCGGGATCTTTTGCGTTCCGTTCGCAATCATATCCTTAAACTTAAAATAAAGATTGCGGGAACGGATTTTGGAAAGATGGGTCGCAAGAGAACCCACATTGGGAGAGATGCTCATATCATTATCATTTAAAACAACGATTAAATTTCCGGTCATCCGCCCGCCGTTATTTAACCCTTCATAAGCAAGCCCCCCGGTCATGGCGCCATCCCCCACTACTGCAACAACGTAGCGATCCTTTTCACCCTTCAATTGAAAAGCCCTCAACAGACCGACAGCCGAAGAGATAGAGGTTGAGCTATGGCCGGTTTTTAAAATATCGTGTTCACTTTCATCGGGGCTGGGAAAGCCGGAAAGTCCGTATTCCTTTCGCAAGGATTCAAAGGAAGAATAACGGCCGGTAAGTAATTTATGGGTGTAGCATTGATGACCAACGTCGAAAATGATCTGATCCTTCGGAGAATCAAAAACCCGATGAAGTGAAACGGTTAACTCAACGACCCCCAGATTGCTGGCAAGATGCCCGCCGTTATTTGAAACGTGATTGATCAGGCAAGAGCGGATCTCGCCGCAAAGATGCGTTGCATCTTCATAGTCCATCTCTTTAACTGTTTCGGGACCGGTAATTGATTTTAATAAGCGGTCTTCCTGCAACCAAAGCATCTCCTTTCCGATTATTTTTCCCGGGTCATAATATATTCTGCCAACCAAACCAAAAAGGCATCGTCTGCGGCATAGTTTAATGCAGATTTAATTTCGTTTTGTAAATAAATCTTTGCACGCTCGCAGCCTAAAAGAGAAACGAAGGTGGATTTATGCTCCTGCCGATCCTTGCCGGTTTCTTTGCCCAAAAGCGCCGGATCCCCTTCCACGTCCAATAGATCATCCTTGATCTGAAACGCCAAGCCGATATGCTTGCAATATGAATCGTAGCGGGAAGCGTCCTTTTTGCTTAATGCGCCGGCGATTTTGGAGGGCACCAGCAATAATGCGCCGGTTTTTAACCGATGTAATTCAGAAAGTTCCTCTAAATTTAAGGTTTTATTTTCGCTCATCATATCCAGAGCCTGTCCGCCCAGCATCCCATTGCCGCCGGATGCACGAAACAGCTCGGAAAGAGCAGTTATAAATTGATCGGAATGATAGCGTTCCTGAAAGCGAAGCAAATATTCCATCGCCCCATTTAAGATTGCATCACCGGCAAGCAATGCCATAGCGGAACCGAATTTCTTATGGCAAGAAGGCATTCCACGCCGAAAATCATCGTTATCCATCTCCGGCATATCATCGTGTACCAAAGAATAGGCGTGGATCATCTCCAAAGCCACCGCAAACGGAACGGATTGGGAACGGGGAACCCCTAAACGGTCGCAGAAAATAACCGTTAATGCGCCGCGAATGCGTTTTCCGCCGGTGGTCAAACCGTATTTCATTGGCTCCGCAATGGGATTTTCCGGATCGGGAAGCACCAAGGATACCGCCTGCTTCAGTTCGGCATCAAGCATCCGGCGCAATGCTTCAAATTCTTTATTCGGCATCCTGTTTCTCCGCTTCTTCCTGAAGAAAGCGAACCTTTTGCTCCGCCTTTTCAAGAAGCTCTGCACATTGTTTACTGAGCTTCATTCCTTTTTCATATAAATCAATGGACTCATCCAGCGAAATTTCCCCGCTTTCGAGGCGGGATACGATCTCCGCCAGTTGATTCATAGCCTCTTCAAATTTAATTTCTTTGGGCATTTTTCTCCACCTCCTGCAAATTTTCGACTCTGCAGCTTGCCGTACCGTCGAAGAAGTGCAAATCTATTTGATCCTCGCATTGGAGTTCTTTTACCGATTTTAAATGAACGCCTTCCTTTTGAGCATAGGTGAAACCACGCTGCAAAACCTTAAGAGGATTAAGGGCATCCATCTTTGCGAGATTGGTTAATAATCGGCTTTTATGATCCTTCATTAAAGCGTTTAACTGATGATTCATTTGCTCATTAAAATGATCCAGCATCATAAAGGGCTTATCCGTGAAAGCCTTCGGATCCGAAAGAAATCGACTTTGCGCATACCGTTGATAGTATTCTTTTGCATACCGAATTTTTGCATTCAAAGCGCTCATCAAATGGCTTTGATTTAAGTGGATGCGGTTCATTAAAGCCAATTGATCCGGAACTGCCAGCTCCGCCGCTCCGGAAGGCGTTGGCGCACGAAGATCCGCAACAAAATCGCAGATCGTGAAATCCGTTTCGTGCCCAACAGCCGAGATCACCGGGGTTTCGCAATTATAAATCGCCAATGCAAGACCGGGATCGTTAAACCCCCAAAGATCTTCAATGGAACCGCCGCCACGACCGATAATAATAACGTCCACCGGGGAGCGTTGATCAAAATATTCAATTCCGTCTATTAAGGATGCCGGAGCGCCTTCTCCCTGAACGATGGCGGGATAAACCACCACTTCAGCCAGCGGAAACCGTCGACCGGTAATATTAATAATATCCCGAACGGCGGCGCCGGTGGGCGACGTTATAACGCCGATTTTTGTTGGCATCTGCGGAATCGGCTTTTTATGGGATTCATCAAAGATCCCTGCGGCAGCCAATTGTTTTTTCAGCTGCTCCAACGCCACGTAAAGATCGCCGACGCCGTCTTCCTTCATTTCGGAAATATATAGTTGATAAACGCCGGTTTTCTCGAAAAGAGATACGCTTCCCCTCGCCAACACCTTCATACCGTTTTCCGGGCGAAAGCGAAGCTTTGCCGCATTGGAGCGGAACATCACGGCACTAACAACGCCGCCTTCATCTTTTAAGCGAAGATAAATATGACCGCTGCCGTGCATAGTCAGATTGGAGATCTCCCCCCGAACCCAAATGTTTTTCAGGTTAAAATCGGCTTCGATAACGTTCTTTAAATACTGATTTAATTGTGTTACTGTAACGCTCGTTTTGTTCATTTCAGGAGGCGATCTTTCCTAAAACGCCGTGCACGAAGGAGGAAGCATCCTCTTCGCCGAATTCTTTGGCAATTTCAATGGCTTCATTGATCGCAACACGCTCCGGAACCTCCGGATT
>CAZIQE010000038.1:0-3176 GCA_964541385.1 uncultured Eubacteriales bacterium
TCCCGTGCCCCGCCCCGGGTCACGGCGAAATCATAAAGCTCCATATCCACCCGGCGGATCAGAGGGGGATCCACCAGCTTCTGCAGCCGGTCGATATAGGGCGACACCAGCTTCGGCGTGCCGTCGGTTTCAAAAGCACTATAACTGAAGGTGAGCCCCTGCGGAGCGGAAAACAATGCGCTATAGAGCCGATGCCGCCCTTGCAGAAGATTTTGCTGCAGCGTGGCGTTGCAGGGCAGCTGATGTGCCGAGAAAAGCCGCCGCTCCCGCTCCCCGATCAGCCCGGTATCCGCAACGGGCATCGGCAAAAGCCCTTGATTGGCGCCCACCACGTAAAGCTCCCGGATATTCTCCAGCCGGGAATGCGCCACCGAGCCCAGCGTTACCGCATCGCCGGTGGGCGGCACCACGTTCAATGCCAGCTCCTCCCCGCAAAGTCCGATCAATTCCTCCATGGTATAAAGAGAAAGGGGCTGATCGCCGAAAACGCTGTAGATATCGTCCAGAATATCCATCATTGCGCTGTAGATCTTCTGATATTCCCGGCTCTGCCGCCGCAGAGCCGCACTTTCCAGGGGATTCTTTGTTGATTTTTTCAGCACCCGCTCTGCCCGGGCGATCATCTGCTCCTCCACCTGAAAGGTCTGCAGGAGTGCATAGATCCCCTGCGCCAATGCCTTGCCGGTGCCCGGTGCGCAGGCCTCCCGGAAGGCAAGCAGAGGCGCCCGGATCCGATTGCGTAATCCGTTCAATTCTGCCAGCGTTTCCTCATCCTCCGGGATCTTTTTTTCCATCCCACGGGGATTCTGCGTCCAATCGGCATCCCGAACCCAACGCTCGCCGCTGATGTTCCAAACGGTGGTGTAGCGATCCACCCGGCTCACCAGATCCCGATCCTCGTTGCAAAGACCGGTTCGCAAAAAGGCGAGCACGTCCTCCCGCCGGAAATACCGATCCGGGCGGATGATCTCCAGCGCATTCTGCACGAAAGCGAAGAGCGGCTTACTCATAGAAGATCGCCCCTCATCCACAAACAGAGGCACGCCGTATTTTTCAAAAACACTCTCCGCCACCGGACCGTAGGTATCCAATGAGCCGGCGATCAGGGCAAAATCCCGATAGCGTGCGCCTGAGCGCACCTTGCGGGCGATATCCACCGCCACCATCCCCAGCTCTTCCCGGATATTCCGCCCTTCCATCATGCGGATATGCTCCGCCTTGGGCGATTTCGCAGGCGGGTTCTTTTCGCTCATAAACCACCGCTCTAAAAAGGCGATATCCTCCGGTAAATCCCGTTTCGAGGGGCAGGAAAGCACCTGAAGCTTGAAATCTGCGCCCGCCTCCTTCGCCATTCGCTTCAAAACCGAAAGCTCCTGCCTGGCGGGATCAAAGCAAAGAGCGGGATCATCGGGATCCAGTAATAAGCTGCCCAAAACCCGGGGGCTTTGGGCAAAAATCACCTTCAAAAGTGCCCGCTGCGTGCCGGTGAAGCCGAAAAATCCGTCGATCACCACCGGTCGATCCTTGAAAAAGCCCTTCTCCCGTGCCAGCTCCGTGGCGACCCGCAGATCCTCGCCCAAGGAACGCTGATCCTCGCTCAGCGCATCCCGATACGCCTGATAGAGCAAAAAGAGATCCTGATATTTGAGTATCCAATCCGGGCGGTTCTTTTCCTTCAATAGGGGGAATACCGCCTCCTCCTGCAGACCGGAGAGCGAAAGCTCCGAAAACGCCTCCGCCAAGCGGGAAACAAACCCCATACTCACCCGTGCCTTACTGTAATAATGCAGTTTTTGGCGGTTTTCCTGCAGGATCCGATAGATCAACGCCGTTTGGCGGGTTTTGCTCATATAGGTGCCCGCTACCCCGCCGAACTGCCGGAAGATCACGTTGCAAAGTCGGCGGAAGGAAACCACTTCCACCCCCTGCGTTCCCCTTCTGCCTAATTGCCGCTCCAACGCCATAGAGCTTTGCTCCGGCACCAAAAAACAGACCTGCGGATAACCCGCCGCCCATTCTTCCGCCTGCCGGATCGATTCAGTTGTTTTGCCAACGCCGCTGCGGCCAACGTTCCAGATAATCATCGGTATCCTCCAAGCTGTTATTTTCGGATCTGAATTTCAGAATAAACGCCGAAGTGATCGCTGGGGAACATTCCGTTCACCGTATCGTCCATCCGTTTCCCGGCAATACACTTCACCGTTTCGGGGGTAACAAAGCAAAAATCAATCAGGGAATCCTGCTCCTCCGGCTTGTATCCGTGGAAGGTGGTGCGAAGATCTTTCGCAGTGGCCATATTCACATCCGTGAGTTTTTCAGCCAGCACCTGATAGCCGGGTGCGTCCTGCCGCATATTAAAATCGCCGGTCAGGATGGTCGCATCGGCATCCATCGCCCGCATCCGCTCCAAAATCAGATTCCCGCTCGCCACCTGGCAGGGATCGCTGAACCCATAGTGGGTATTGAAGAATAAAAAGGTGTTGCCCTCCTGCCGATCAAAGAGCTTGACCCACATACAAATGCGATAGCAACCCCAACTATCCCAGCCTTTGGATTCAATGTCCGGGGTATCCGAAAGCCAGAAGTAGCCCCGATCCAAACACGAAAACCGGCTCCTTCGCCAGAGAATGGGAGTGGATTCCAGGCTATGCTCTGCCCGATATTGATTGAAGATTTCGTAATCCGCACCGTAATCGGCGGTCAAATGCTCCAGCCAGCGGGGGGTTACCTCCTGAAAGCCGTATAGATCCGCATCATACTTTTCCAAAACGGTTTTCAGCCGGGGCGCACGCTCGTCAATGCTATTTCCGTTCGGATCGTTCGCACAGCGTAAATTAAAGGAAACAACCTTCAACATTTTTTCACCTCAAAGTAGTTTTAACAGATTCCGCATCGAAATTGCCGAAATCCATTTTTCAAATCGCTTTCCTTTTGATCCGGATTCCAACAAATTTCACACCCTCCGATTTTCTTTATTTTATCATATTCTTTCTTTTATCGCAAATAAAAGATAAAAAATCCCCCGATTTCTCGGGGGATTATTTTATTCCATTATACCAACTGAACGATGGCCATCTCTGCGCCGTCGCCACGGCGGGGGCCGATCTTCACGATACGGGTGTAACCGCCGTTCCGATCTTCATAGTTCGAAGCGATCTCGGAAAACAGCTTGTTCA
>CAZIQE010000039.1:0-12209 GCA_964541385.1 uncultured Eubacteriales bacterium
AGGGGAGGACCTTTTGAAAAAGGTCCTCCCCTTTGAAACCCCACCCGAAAACTTTCAAAATGGGATTTATGAATTGAGCGTTTTTTAGTCAAAAATCCCCGTGGAGAGATAGCGGTCGCCGGTGTCGGGCAGGAGAACGGCGACGGTTTTGCCGGCGTTTTCCGGTCGCTTTGCCAGCTTCACGGCGGCGGCAAGAGCCGCACCGGAGGAGATTCCCACCAGAATGCCTTCTTCTCTGCCCATCATCCGGGCATAGCGGAAGGCTTCTTCCTTGGTGATCGGCAAAACCTCATCATAGAGTTTTGTGTCTAAAATTTCGGGAATGAAATTCGCACCGATCCCCTGGATTGCATGGGGGCCTGCCTTGCCGCCGGAAAGCAGGGGAGAGTCGGAGGGCTCCACGGCGATCACTTTGATTTCGGGGTTTTGTTCTTTCAGGTAGCGGCCGGTACCGGTCAGGGTTCCGCCGGTGCCCACGCCCGCCACGAAGAAATCAATTTTTCCATCGGTAGCAGCCCAGAGCTCCGGACCGGTTGAAGCGTAATGGGCGGCGGGATTGGCGGGGTTCACAAACTGACCGGGAATGATTGAATTGGGCAGTTCCTTTTTTAATTCTTCGGCTTTATCAATGGCACCCTGCATCCCCTTTGCACCGGGGGTGAGCACCAGCTCTGCGCCGAACGCCTTCATCAGCCGGCGGCGTTCCTCGCTCATGGAATCCGGCATCACGATGATGCACCGGTATCCCCGTGCGGCGGCAACGGCGGCAAGACCGATGCCGGTATTCCCGCTGGTGGGCTCAATGAGAACGGAATCGGGGGTCAGAAGACCCTTTTTTTCTGCGTCATTGATCATCGAAAGAGCCACACGGTCTTTTACCGATCCGGCGGGATTGAATAATTCCAATTTTGCCAGCAGGGTGGCTTGAAGATTTTCTTCTTTTGCAATACGGTTGAGCTGCAAAAGCGGCGTTTTGCCGATCAATTCCTCGGCAGAGTGATAGATTTGCATTGTTTGGTTCCTTTCAGGAAAATTTTTTCAGATATTCTTCTAATCGGGTTCTTTTAATAAGACCCATAAAGGGGATGCCCAGAAGATAGCAGACCACAAATTCGCTGGCGGTTACCTCGCCCACCATCGTAAGCCACGGCAACCACTTAAAGCCGGCGGGCAGGAGCATAAAGGTGAGCATCGTGCCGATGATCAATCCGTTGAACAGCACCGGCCAGAGGGGTGCCAGCAGCATTTTTTTGCTCTTATAGGTGCAAAAAGCCGCCAAAAGAGTGGCAAGCGAGCCGAATAGAACATCCAAAGGCGTGGAAAACAGCAGATTGGATAAGAGGCACCCTATGGTGCATCCGGGGATCGCCCAGGGCGTAAAAAACGGGAGCAACGTCAGCACCTCGGCGATCCGAAACTGGATCGGTCCGAAGGCAACTTGCCCGAAGGGCAGGGTGAAAACCACGTAGAGGGCGGCGATGAGTCCGGTGAGGATCATCCCATAGACAGTCTTTTTTTTCATTTTGAAATTCTCCTTAGTAAATATTTTAAGTCCGGTAGGGTCACGACGGACTGTTATACAATTTTTAAGAAGGTGAGGAGAGTTGAACCCAATGTGGTTTAAAACGGCATCTTTCCGCTAAAGCGTCGTTAAAAACCGAAACCATACGACAGTATGCTTTCGTTTTTATGCCTTGCTTTAACGAAAACCTCCTCGTTTTAAACTGCTTCGCACCTTATGCGTAGGTATTTCGGATGGGTTTTTGCTTTTGAAAAGGCAGGCGGGCTGGCGCCCGGCAACTTTGAAAAAGTGAAAATACGCCGAAAGAACACGCTTTAGGCATATTGTGTTCGACTTTCCTCACCTTAGCTTTTCGATGCCTTTTTTGATCCGGGCGAGGGTTTCCTCCTTGCCCAAGAGATAGGCGAGCTCCACGCCGCCGCCGGGGGTAAACTGCTTGCCGGAAAGGGCGGTGCGCAGGGGCCAGAGGATGATCCCGTTCTTCACCTCCAGCTTGGCGATCAGATCGAAAAGGGCGGTATGGATGGCGTCTTGATTCCATTCACTCAACCCTTCCAAAACGGGCAGGATCGCCTTCAGGCTCTCCAGAGAATTTTCGGGGTTGGTTTTCATCTTTTTATGGGTATAAAGCTCATTATCATAGTCCGGCAGAGCATCAATAAAATCGATCTGACCGGGAATCTCGCTGAGGATCTGGCAGCGACCCTGAAGCAGGGCGGCTAACGCCTTCAGGTTCACGTTGGGGTTATGAACGGAATCCTTCAGATAGGGCAGAGCCATCTCGTAAAACTCGTCGGCGGGCAGAGCCTTGATATATTCGCCGTTGAGCCAGTTCAGTTTTTCAGTATCGAAAATGGCGGGAGATTTGGAAATGCCGGCAATATCGAATTCCCGGATCAGTTCCTCCAGCGTGAATTTTTCCTGCTCGCTTTTGGGCGCCCAGCCCAGAAGGGCAATATAGTTGAGCACAGCCTCCTTCAGATAGCCCTTTTGAATAAGGTCTTCATAGGAGGCATCGCCGTTCCGCTTGGAGAGCTTATTATGCGCATCCTTCATCACGGGGGCGCAATGAATATATTTGGGGATCTCCCAGCCGAAAGCCTCATAAAGAAGGTTATATTTGGGCGTGGAGGAAAGATATTCCTTGCCCCGCACAACGTGGGTAATGTTCATCAGATGATCGTCGATCACGTTGGCAAAGTTATAGGTGGGCAGACCGTCGGTTTTGATGAGAATCTGATCGTCCAGCTCGCTATTGTCCACGGTGATCTCGCCGTAAACCTCATCCCGGAAGGTGGTGGTGCCGGTGGTGGGCACCTTCTGGCGGATCACGTAGGGAACCCCTGCCGCCAGCTTTTCTTCCACTTCCTCTTTGGGGAGATTGCGGCAATGACCGTCGTATTTATGGGAAACCTTGGAAATGGAGTGGATCAGCTTCAATTCCTCCAGCCGCTCCTTATCGCAGAAGCAATAATAAGCGTGACCGGTTTCGATCAGCTGCTTGGCATACTCCAGATAACAGCTCTGCCGCTCGCTCTGGATATAGGGACCGTAGTCGCCGCCTACGTCGGGACCTTCGTCCCAATTCATTCCGGTTTCCTTCAAGGTGCGGTAGATAATATCAACAGCGCCTTCCACGTAGCGCTCCTGGTCGGTATCCTCGATCCGCAGAATGAATTTGCCGTTATTCTGCCGGGCGATCAGATAGGTATAAAGGGCGGTACGCAGGTTGCCCACGTGCATATAGCCGGTGGGGCTGGGCGCAAATCTGGTTCGAACAGTCATCGTTTTTCTCCTTCAATCTTCGATAGGGTATTATTTTTTCTGATTAATATATTATTATTTAATTTTACAGTTGTCAAGTGCTTTTATTTGTGGTATGATAGTCTATACCATAATGGATGATTATGGATAAATCTGTTCCGGCGAGGTTATAAAAAATGGAAAAAACAATTTTCAGCGGAATTCAACCCAGCGGCGTGATCACGCTGGGCAACTATATCGGTGCGGTTCGTAACTGGGGCAAGGTCAGCGAGCAGGGCAAGGGCATCTTTTCGGTGGTGGATCTTCATGCCATCACCGTGCGCCAGAACCCCGAGGAATTGCACGGGCGGATCCTTTCAACGCTGGCGATGATCATTGCCGCCGGGGTGGATCCCGAAAAGAACCTGATTTTTATTCAAAGCCATGTGCCGCAGCATTGCGAGCTTTCCTGGATCCTGAATTGCTATACGATGTTCGGGGAGCTTTCCCGTATGACCCAGTTTAAGGATAAATCCCGCCGCTATGCGGATAATATCAATGCCGGGCTCTTTGATTATCCGGTGTTGATGGCGGCGGATATCCTGCTTTACGATACCGATCTGGTGCCGGTGGGCTTGGATCAGAAACAGCATCTGGAACTGGCACGGAATATTGCGAACCGGATGAACGGCGTCTTCCCCGATCTTTTCACCGTGCCGGAAGGGTATATTCCTTCGGTGGGGAAAAAGGTGATGTCCCTGACCCAGCCGGATAAAAAGATGAGCAAATCCGATCCCAACCCCAAAAGCTATATCAGCGTGATCGATGAGCCGGCCGTCATTTTGAAAAAATTCAAAAGTGCCGTAACCGATTCCGAAAACCGCATCGCCTTTGAAGAGGGGCGTGACGGAATGAATAACCTCTTAACGATCTACAGCGCCGTTACCGGCGAAAGCATTGAAGAGGCGGTAAGCCGCTTTGCAGGGCAGGGCTACGGCACCCTGAAAACGGCGGTGGCGGAAGCGGTGATCGCAGAGCTTGCGCCCTTGCAGGAAAAATACCATCGGCTGATGGCGGACCCCGGCTATCTGAAGGAGGTTTATACCCGCAGCGCCGGGGAGGCGCAGTCCATTGCCGAAAAGACCCTGAAGAGAGTACATGAGCGGATCGGATTTGTCGGCCGCTGATTGAGGGATTGTTTTATGACAAAATTTGATTATTTGATCATTGTCTGTGCCTGGCTGCTGGCGGCTCTGGTCAGCTTTCTCTGCACGCCTCTGGCAAAACGGGTCGCCTATAAGATCGGCGCCATCGATGTGCCGAAGGACGCCCGGCGGATGCATACGAAACCCATTCCCCGCCTGGGGGGCCTGGCTATTTTTGCCGGTTTCTTTGTGAGCACCATGGTCTTCACCTTCAATTTCATCTCCCTGCCGATCTACGGAATGCTGATGGGCACAACGGTGATCGTTGCTCTGGGAATGGCGGACGACGTTTTGGCGCTGAAGGCCAGATGGAAATTTATCTTCCAGATGGTGGCGGTGGCATTCCCGGTGACTTGCGGGATCCGCATTGAGCGGGTGCCGGATTTCTTCGGCGTGGGTTCTTATATTGAGCTTCCGTTGGTTTGGCAGATCGTGGTGAGCATTATCTGGCTGCTCGCCATTCTGAATGCGGTCAATATTATCGACGGTCTGGACGGACTGGCCTGCGGCGTTTCCTCGATTATGACGTTGAGCGTAACGGGGATCCTCATTCTTTTAGAAGCGCCCCAGGTGGCGATCATTGCGGCGGCTTTAGCCGGTGCCTGTATGGGATTTTTGCCCTATAATTTCAATCCTGCCAAGCTTTTTATGGGCGATACCGGCTCGATGTTTATCGGCTTTGCGCTCGCCTGCCTTTCCACCATCGGCTTATTTAAGGCATATGCCATCGTGGCTTTTTTTGTGCCGATGCTGCTCTTTTTGCTGCCCATTTTTGATCTGGTCTTTGCGGCGGTACGCCGCATCCTAACCGGTCATTCTCCGATGGAGGGCGATAAAAACCATCTGCATCATAAGCTGATCGCCATCGGCTTTTCTCAAAAGCAGGCGGTATTGATCCTATACGGCGTAGCCATGCTTTTGGGGCTTTGCTCCGTTTTGATCACGGCGGATAGCATCATCAAGGCGTTGATCGTGATCGGTGCGGCGTTTCTGATTATTCTGCTGGGTGCCCTGATTCTGTATCGGCGGGAAAAGAAGGCGGAAAAAGAGGAGGATTCTTCGAATGAGTAAGATCAAAGTGATGTCGTTGTTCGGAACCCGACCCGAAGCCATCAAGATGGTGCCGGTGATGAAGGCGTTGGAGCAGCGGCAGGAGATCGAGAGCATCGTTTGCCTTTCCGGTCAGCATCGGGAAATGCTTCAGCAGGTTCTGGATGCTTTCCGGATGGAAGCGGATTTTAATTTGGATATTATGAAGCCCCGCCAGACCGTTACCACCATAACCTCCAGCATCATTGAAGGGCTGGAGCAGTTATTCAATCAGGAAAAGCCGGATCTCCTGCTGGTACACGGCGATACCACCACGGCTTTCGCCGGCGCACTTGCAGGCTTTTATGCGGGCGTGCCCGTTGGTCACGTGGAGGCGGGATTGAGAAGCTTCGATAAAACCTCCCCGTTTCCGGAGGAAATGAACCGTTGCCTGATCTCCCGGATCGCAGATCTCCATTTTGCCCCCACCCCCGCCAACCGGAAAAATCTGGAAAATGAAAAAACGGTCGGGAAGATTTACGTAACGGGGAATACGGTGATCGACGTTCTGAGTATGACCGTTTCTTCCGATTATATCTATCGGAACGAGGAACTGCAAAAATTAGATTTAAGTCAGGGTCGCCTGGTATTGGTAACCGCCCATCGGCGGGAAAATCTGGGCGAGCCTCTGCGCCGGATCTGTATGGCGATCCGGCAGATGGTGGAGCAAAACGAGGACGTGCAGGTGGTTTACCCCGTGCATCTGAACCCCGCCGTTCGGGAAACGGCAAGGGAAATTCTGGGCGGGCTGGATCGGGTGCATCTGATCGAGCCGCTGGACGTTTTCGATATGCATAACCTGATGTCCCGCTGCTATATGGTGATGACCGATAGCGGCGGCTTGCAAGAGGAGGCTCCCGCCTTGGGAAAACCGGTTCTGGTTTTAAGAACCGAAACGGAACGCCCCGAGGCCGTTGCCCATGGAACGGTGAAAATGGCAGGCGTGGAAACCGATCGGATTTTGGCAATGGCGAATGAGCTTTTGAGAGATCCCGCCGCTTATAATAAAATGGCGCACGCTGTGAACCCCTATGGCGACGGCAAAGCCGCCGAGCGGATCGCCGCCGCTATTTTAAACCATTTCGGCAAGGGCGCATTGGCGGAAGAATTCAGCGTTTGAGAAAAATTATATTCTGCGGAATTTTAATTTAATCTATATGGAGAGAGGATTATTTTGATGAAAACAAAAGAAAGAAGAGTTGGAACCGTTTCCCGGGGAATCCGTTGCCCCATCATTCGGGAGGGGGATGATCTGGCAAAGATCGTTGCCGAAAGCGTGTTGGAGGCGGCGGAGTGCGAAGGGTTTGAATTGCGTGATCGGGACGTTATTTCCATCACCGAGTCCATTGTGGCACGGGCGCAGGGAAACTATGTTTCGGTAGATAATATCGCAGAGGACGTGCGTGAAAAACTGGGCGGCGGCACGGTGGGCGTTATTTTCCCCATCCTTTCCCGCAACCGTTTTGCCATTTGCCTGCGGGGCATTGCCCGGGGCGCCAAAAAGATCGTCCTGATGCTCAGCTACCCCTCCGACGAGGTGGGCAACTGCCTGGTCAGTCTGGATAAGGTGGATGAAGCCGGCGTGAATCCCTATTCCGACGTGCTTTCTTTGGAAAAATACCGGGCACTCTTCGGCGAGAATAAGCATGAATTCACCGGCGTGGACTACGTGCAGTATTATGGCGATCTGATTCGGGAGGAGGGCGCCGAGGTGGAGATCATTTTTGCCAATCAACCCAAGGCGATCCTGCCCTATGCGGATCATATTCTGAACTGCGATATCCATACCCGTGCCCGCACCAAACGGATCCTGCTTTCGGGCGGTGCGAAGGTGGTTTGCAGCCTGGATGATATTATGAATGCCCCCGTCAACGGCAGCGGCTGCAATGAAAAATACGGCCTTTTGGGCTCTAATAAATCAACAGAAGATAAGGTGAAACTCTTCCCCCGTGAATGTAAGGATCTGGTGCTGGATGTGCAAAAGCGGATCCTGGACGCCACCGGCAAGCACGTGGAGGTAATGGTCTACGGCGACGGTGCCTTTAAGGACCCCCAGGGCAAGATTTGGGAATTGGCGGATCCCGTGGTTTCTCCCGCCTTCACCGACGGTCTGATCGGTACGCCCAACGAGTTGAAATTAAAATATCTGGCGGATAACGATTTTAAAGATCTTTCCGGCGAGGCATTGAAAGCCGCCATTTCGGAAAGCATCCGTGCAAAGCAGGGCAATCTGGTGGGCAATATGGCTTCTCAGGGAACAACCCCCCGTCAGCTGACCGATCTGATCGGCTCTCTCTGCGATCTGACCAGCGGTTCCGGCGATAAGGGAACGCCCGTGGTTTTGGTGCAAGGCTATTTCGATAACTATACGAATTGAGGGGAAAAACAATGGATTGCAATAAACGTCCTGAAACAATGGAACGAATTACGAATTCGGAGCTGGCAAACCGCTTTATTGAGGAGCAGATTCAGGCTGTTCGGGCGCAGGTCGGCGATAAAAAGGTGCTGCTGGCGTTGTCCGGCGGCGTGGATAGCTCGGTGGTTGCCGCTCTGCTGATCAAAGCCATCGGCAAGCAGTTGGTTTGCGTGCACGTGAACCACGGCTTGATGCGGAAGGGCGAAAGCGAGCAGGTGATCGAGGTGTTCGGCAGGGAACTGAATGCGAACCTGGTCTACGTGGATGCCACCGACCGCTTTTTGGATCTTCTGGCAGGCGTTAATGATCCCGAAAAGAAACGGAAGATCATCGGCGGCGAATTCATCAAGGTGTTTGCCGAAGAGGCCTCGAAAATGGAAGGGATCTCCTTCCTTGCGCAGGGCACCATCTATCCCGATATTCTGGAAAGCAATAAACAGGCCGAGGGCAAAAAGGCAGTCAAATCCCATCATAACGTGGGCGGTCTGCCGAAGGAAATGGATTTTGAATTGGTAGAGCCCGTTAAACTGCTCTTTAAGGATGAGGTGCGGGTCGTGGGCGAAGCCCTGGGCTTGCCCCACACCATGGTTTACCGCCAGCCCTTCCCGGGACCCGGTCTGGGCGTTCGCTGCCTGGGTGCGATCACCCGGGACCGTCTGCACGCTCTGCGGGAGGCGGATGCCATCCTGCGGGAGGAATTCGCTCAATCCGGTCTGGCGGAAAAGGTCTGGCAGTATTTTGTGATCATTCCCGATCTGAAGAGCGTGGGCGTGAAGGAGGAAAGCCGCTATGAAGGCTGGCCCGCCATTATCCGCGCCATCAATACCAAAGACGCTATGACGGCAACCGTCGAAGAGATCCCCTATGCGGTGCTACATAAGATCACAGCCCGCATCACCAATGAAGTGGAGGGCATCAACCGTGTTCTCTACGACTTAACCCCCAAACCCACCGGCACCATTGAGTGGGAATGATTTTGCATCAATAGTTTTACTTTGGAGGTAAGTATTTGGCAAAAGTTTATTTTAAGAAAGAATTTGTAAATACTGCATTAGACATTATTAAATTTAAAGGTGCAGTTGATAAGCAAAAAGCAAAGGATGATATGGATCAGATAGATGCCATTTTAACAAGCTATTGTCATGGATGCGGATATGATCCCATAGCTGCTGACTCGTTAGATAAGAGAATTTTCCAAGAGTATCCCGTAATTGAGAGAATTAATCAACTGCCTTCTCTGAGAATTCAAAGCACCATAAAGAATGATCCGCCAGCTGTAGTTGACACAATAATAAGCAACTTAAATCAAGATCGTTATGGCATTATGTTTGATGTGCTATTCAAAGAAGGTCTTGTTCATGAGTTAGAGGATTTTGTCGACCGAGTAGAATAAACAGCCATCAGCAAACAGTTTTCCGTCGGCAATAGTTCCTGTTCCGGTTCTTGTGAGAATACTTATGGCCGCATCTTTTAAGGATATCAACCGGATCGGCTTAATCAAAGCGATTTCTGCATTTTAAATTTTTAATATGAGGTGGCTGAAAATGAAAAATAGGAAATTTAAAACGTTAAATGCTTGGGTGCTTATTCTTGCCCTTCTTTGTTCTCTCTCCGGCTGTGCGGAAAAAACGACAGAGGAATTGTATGCGGCATCGGTGGAGGACGCAAAGCATGCCGAAGAAAGCGAAATTCTTCCGCTCGTAACCCTCACGCCCGATTCGGATATGGTCACCTGGAATGCCGACGGCACGAAGGTTCTGCTTCTATCGTGGCATCAGTCCCCCGACCTATACGTCGCCGGTGAAAGCGTTACCTGCACAGACGGAGATATCTGGACGTTTACCGATAAGGAAATTCTTTCCTGGTACGACGAAAATTCCAAAGGTGTAAAGGATTGGGAATTGCGGCTGGAGCAGCTGATCGGGCTCCCCGTAAACTCGGAATACACGCACGTTTCGGCATTCTGGGTAGATCTTGAGGAGGTGATCAGACCGGCATATCAGCTTGATGTTACCAAACAAATGTCGGCTGCGCTTTTAAACGGCTCAGGGCTCGGTGCGTATAAGCCCTGGTTTGATGATAACGCCGAGTATTCTTATTCAGAGGACACTCCGTACCCATGGACAGGGCTCGGCTATACCTATGATTGGGCAGACGACGATAACGAATACGGTCTTTCCGAATTTCTCGTTCTTGCCGACTCGGTGATCGAGGTGGAATGGACGAAGACGACCAATGAATTTTTAGATTGGATGGAGAAAAACTGAGAAAGTTACCGAACGACTATGCACGGCGGCAGGGAGATGGAACCGCAATTTATGGACAATTATACCACAAACGCAGGGCGTTTGTGGTATAATATTTGAGCCACACAAAGCAGAATTTGTATTTACATTGGTATCCCGAATCGAAAGGAGATGTTCATTTATGAATAGAAACGATATTGAAACATTAAATTCGGAGGGATACGGTATGCTTTAATCCCTCCGCAACAAACAGGAGGAATTATGCGAAATATTAAATTAAAAAGAATTGATGAGAATAACTTCATACAAGCATTTAACTTAAAGTTGGGCAAAGTACAGGAGCAATATGTTTCTAATCCAATCAGGAGTTTAGCACAAGCATATGTATATTATAATCAATGCACTCCTTTTGGAATATTCCATGATGATACGATGGTTGGTTATGTGATGGTGATATACGATTATGATCTTGCAGAGTATAATATCTGGCATATGATGATCGACGCTGCGTATCAACATCAGGGATTCGGAGCGATCGCCTTAAGAAAATGTCTGGATTATATTGCATCCAAGCCATTTGGCCCATCCAATAAAGTTGTATTAACCTGCAATAAAAACAATTCTATTGCGCTGCAGCTGTATAATCGTTATGGTTTCAAAGAAACCGGAAATGAAGATGGGGATGAAATAGAGCTTGCTTTGTTGCTATAAGATCTCTAAGCAAAACAGATTCTATGATCCTTGTTGGTGTGGCAACAAAAAACGGATAGGCTATGCTTTACCGATCATACAAACAATGTAGATACGCTCTGCTAAATTTCATAATCAAACTTGTTTGCAGACAGTTATTTTGACTGTCTGCATTTTTTATATTGTATTCAAGCATATTTTGAAAATATTGACATTATTCTATTTGCGGTATATAATATGAATGAGGTGTTGAAATGGATATTCTGACAATAAAAGAAGCAAGTTTAATGTGGGGGATCTCTGTAAGAAGGATTACTGCTTTATGCAATGAGGGTAGGATTAACGGAGCAAAGAAAATTGCCGGTGCTTGGCTTCTGCCCAAAGGCGCAGAGAAACCTAATGATGCAAGAATTAAATCAGGGAAATATACGAATTGGAGAAATAAAACAAATATGGCATCTGAAGATTTTGAAGATAACCTGAAAAATTTAAAAGGAACTTTTGCTGTTGAGGGGATGACGGTTAGTGACGAAGGAATAAAAAACCTTAAAAGAATTGACAGCGGAAAAGTAAACTATACAGATGTGATCGAAGAATTGAAACATAAATATATGCAGAGGGCGTAACGATGTTTTCAAAATATGATGTTTATACAACTACACAGTCTATCTATTGCTATCCCGATAGTAATGTGTTGAAAAATAAATTAAATATACGAGATAGCAAACTTCTCAAAACTGCTGAAGAAGAAATCACTTTGATTAAGCAAATGGAGCTTTTAAAAAATCCGATTAAGGGTAATTTTTCGAAAACGCATCTTATGAATATTCACAAATTTATTTTTGAAGATATTTATCCATTTGCCGGAAAAATCAGACGAGAGCAAATCAGTAAGGCAGATACGATGTTTTATCCGCCGAACTTGATTGATAGAGAACTTGACAAGGTATTTGCCAAAATAAAAGAGAAAAATATGCTCAAAGAAACGGATAAAGAAAAGGTTTTTGATCATTTGGCATATGTGATGGCGGAGCTCAATATCATCCATCCCTTCCGAGAAGGAAACGGGCGTTCTATCCGTGAATTTATCCGCCTTATGGCAAAGCGTATGGGATATGACCTGAACTGGGGAAATGTTGAAAAAGAAAACATTTTGGATGCATCAATTTTGTCGGTTAATAATTACAAGGTGTTGATAGGAATGCTTAAAACTTGTGTAAAATAATATCAAGTGGCTTGAAGTCTTCAAGCCACTTTATAATTAATGATCGGCTGTGTGTGCGGTGCCGGCGTTTTAG
>CAZIQE010000040.1:0-6366 GCA_964541385.1 uncultured Eubacteriales bacterium
ATTGATCATATCCCCCAGAGCGCAGATGAAGCGAATGATCTCCTTTGCCATAATATAACCGGCGGAGGCTTTCGCACCGAAGATAAAGGTATGGGGATGGATGGTGAGACCTTCGTATTTGATCCGGCGGTAGAGATCGTAAATATGCAGAGCGCAGAGCAGTTGGCGTTTATATTCGTGGAGCCTTTTGGCCTGTACGTCGAAGATGGAATCCGGGTTCACTTTGATGCCGGCAGAATGTTCGATATATTTTGCCAGCCGCAGTTTATTTTGCCGCTTGATCTCCGGCAGGCGTTTCAAAACGGATGCATCGTTTTTATAAGCCATCAGTTTTTCAAGTTCGGCTCCGTTATTGATAAAGCCATCGCCGATCAGTTCCTTTAAAAGATCGGTGAGCCAGGGGTTGCTCTGGCAAAGCCAACGGCGATGAACGATGCCGTTGGTCACGTTGGTCAGCTTGCCGGGGAAGATATCGTTATAATCCTTGAAAAGATCCGTTTTCAAAATATCGCTGTGCAGGGCGGAAACGCCGTTCACGCTATAGCAGCAGACAACGCAAAGATTGGCCATCCGCACCATTCCGTCGCCGATCACCGCCATCCGGTCGATCATATCCCGTTTTTCGGGATGATTATTGTAAACATCCTCGCAGAACCGGCGGTTGATCTCCTTCACAATGGTGTAGATGCGGGGCAGACGGCGGCTGAAAAGCTCGATCGACCATTTTTCCAAAGCCTCGCTCATCACCGTATGGTTGGTATAAGCAAGGGTGCGGCAGGTGATATCCCAGGCCTTATCCCAGGAATAACCGTGGTCGTCCATCAAAAGCCGCATCAGCTCGGGCACGCAAAGGGCGGGGTGGGTATCGTTGATATGGATCACGACCTTCTCGGGCAGGTTCTCCAAGGTGCCGTATTTCTTTAAATGAACGGCGAGAATATTCTGCAGGGATGCGCTGACGAAGAAATACTGCTGGCGCAGGCGCAGATTTTTGCCCTCTTCGTGGTCATCGGCGGGGTAGAGCACCCGGCTGATCGCCTCGGCCTTGGCATCGCCCTCGCAGCTTTTCAGGTATTCACCACGGGAAAAGAGCGACATATCAAAGTTTTCCAGGCTCTTGGCACCCCAAAGGCGCAGCTTATTCACGATCTTGGAATCGTGACCGCTGATCATCAGATCGTAGGGGACTGCCAAAATCTTATAATAGTTTTTATGCACGGTCTTGAGCCCTTCGCTGCTCCAAAGCTCCTCCACCTGACCGTCGAAATGGATCTCCTGCGCTTCGTCCGGGCGAGCCACCAGCCAGCCGCCGCCCATTTCCAGCCAGTTATCCGGAAATTCCATCTGCCATCCGTCCACGATCACCTGCTTAAAGATGCCGAATTCGTAGCGGATGGAAAAGCCGGTGGCGGGATAATTGCAGGCGGTCAAGGAATCCAGATAGCAGGATGCCAACCGACCCAAACCGCCGTTGCCTAAGCCTGCATCGGGCTCCATATCGTATAATTTTTCCAGATCTGCGCCCATTTCGGCAAGAGCCGAGCGCACTTCCTCTTCGATCCCTAAATTATAGAGATTGTTTTTTAAGGAGCGGCCGACGAGAAATTCCATCGACATATAGTAAACCTGCTTGGCTTCCTGCTCTTTTACTTTCTTTTTGGCGTCCCGGCGTTTTTGGCGCAGCTCATGCTGCACGAAGCTGATCACGCTTTCATACATTTGGCGGTCGGTTGCCTGATCGATATCGCAGGCGAATTTCTCGGTGACAACGGACTGAATTTTTTCTTTGATTTCCTGTTGGGTCATGGGTTTTTCTTCTCCTTGGGCTAAAAAATAGATTTAAATTTCTGCATAGAGGGCTTGGTAGGCGGCTACGCTGGGTCCCCAGCTGTAATCGCCCGCCATAGCGTTCCTGCAGGCTTTTATAAAATGTTTTTGATCGGCAAAGAGCTCCGTACAACGCCAAAGCGCATGGGAGAAATCCTCGCTGTTAAAGCTTTGGAAGGTGATCCCTCTGCCGGTTTTGTTGGTGGGATCATAGGGAATCACGGTATCGGCGAGCCCGCCGGTGGTATGCACAACGGGCAGGGTGCCGTAACGCATGGCGATCATCTGCGCCAGCCCGCAGGGCTCGAATTTGCTGGGCATCATAAAGAAATCGCAGCCGGCATAGATCCTTTGCGCCAAAGCGCCGTCGAACGCCAGCCAAACCCGCAGATTTTGCGGATGGCGACCGGCGCACTCCCTGAGGAACTGCTCATATTCCGGCTTACCCGTGCCCAAAATAACGATCTGGGCGTTTTGATCGGCAAGCCAATCCAGCTTATCTCTTAAGAGCTCCAAGCCCTTTTGGTGGGTCAGGCGGGTAACCATCCCGAAAAGGGGCACGTCGTTGGTTTCCGGCAGACCCAATTCCTTTTGCAGGGCAAATTTATTCTGTTTCTTATTGGTAATGGTTTTCGCCGTATAGTTGGCGGCGATCCCGGGATCGGTGGCGGGATCAAAAAGATCCGTATCGATCCCGTTCAGAATTCCGCTGACCTTGAAGCTGCGGGCTCTGAGAATATGCTCCAGCCCCCAGGAATTGGGCGGGCTCATAATCTCCTCGGCATACCGTTTGGATACGGTGGTCACCCGATGGGCGCATTCAATGGCACCCTTCATCAAATTGAGGCAGTCCCCATAAAAGAGCAGGGGCTTGATCTGCTCGTCCATACCGAAAACGTTGCCCAGAATATAGGGATCGAATTTTCCCTGAAATTCGATATTATGAATGGTAAAAACGGTTTTGATCCCGCCGTAGCCCGCTCTCTGGCGGAACTGGATATCCAACAGAACCGGAACCAGAGCGGTATGCCAATCGTTGCAATGGAGCACGTCCGGGATAAAATCGATCAGAGGCAGAGCTTCTAAAATCGCCCGGGAAAAGAAGGCGAAACGCTCGGCGTCGTCGTATTCGCCGTAGACCTGAGGGCGGGAAAAGTAGGAGTCGTTTTCCAGAAGATAATAGATCACGCCGTCGATATTGGCTTCCAAAATCCCGCATCTCTGATGGCGCCAGGCGTTATGAAAATAAAATTCCGTGCGGAATACGCATTTTTGCCTTAAATCATCGGGAATGGCGCTGTAGTAGGGGAGAATGACCCGGCAATCGTCGCCTGCCCGGCAAAGAGCCTTGGGCAGGGCACCGGCAACGTCCCCCAAGCCGCCCACTTTAATAAACGGGGAGGCTTCGCTGGCAGCATATAAAATTTTCATCGGCTTTACCACCCTTTAAACAGTTTTGTTTTTTCCAACCACAAACGGCAATTGCGGGGAGCCCTTCAAAACGGTGCCGGCGGTGATCCGGCTGTTTTTATCCAGAATCCCGCAGTCGATATGGGCATTGCCCTCCACGGCACTCTTTTGCATTAAAATGGCGTTTTCAACGTGGGCGCCTTCCTCCACGGTAACGCCCCGGAAGATCACAGAGTTTTTAACCGTGCCTCGGATCACGCAGCCGTCTGCGATCAGGCTGTTTTCAACGTCGGCGTTATAATCGTAGTAGGTGGGAACGGAGTCCTTTACTTTGGTATAAACCGGTCGCTCCTCGGGGAAGAGCTGCGCCTTTTTATCCGGATCCAGCATATCCATACTGGCTTTGAAATAATCGGTGGTATTTTGAATGATCCGGGCGTAGCCGGTATGGCGGAAGCCATAGATCGGCTGATCCTTCAGATGACGCCGGATCAGATCCCGGTTCAGATTGGTATAGTCGTTGTTTTCCGCTTCCAGCAGGAATTCCGTTAAATCGTTCCGATTCATCATAAAGAGACCCAGAGAACAGGCTTCGGCGGCATCCTCCTCATTCAACTGATAGGAAAGATCGGTGATGCGTCCGTCCTCGGCGGTTTCCAGAATGGCTTCGCCAACGTTCCCGGGGATCTCGCTATAGGCAACCGTCAGATAGGCGCCGTTGCGCTGATGCGCTTTCGCCATAGCCTCCAGATCCACGCTGGCAACGGTTCCGCCATATGCCAAAACCACCAGCTCCGCCTTGCTCTCTTCAATATAGGTGCGGAATGCCCGCAGGGCATCCAGCCGCCCCCGGTAGGAGGCTTTATCTGCGCCGGGCCATGCCATAGGCGTCAGCATCATCAAGCCGCCTCTGCGGCGGTTCAGATCCCAATCCTCGCCATTGCTCACGTGGTCGATCATAGAGCCGTAGTTTTGGGAAGCGATGATGCCGATATCCTTGATATGGGCATTCACCATTGCCGAAAGGGTGAAATCGATGGCACGGTAGCGGCCGGCAAAGGGAAGACCGGCGGGCGCACGGAAGCGGGTCAACTCATTGGCAGTATTTTGTTGATTATAGTGTTCAGAAAAAATAATACCCAAAGCGTTCATATTTTATGCCTCCTTCGATCCGTCTTTAACCGTATTCGGTTTGATCATTTCTTTCGGTAACACCGTTTGCCCGGCCTTCACAACGGCACCGGACCCGATCACGGCGATGCCCCATTCACCTTTATAGTTTTCAGGCTCCGCACCGATCACGGCTCCGTCCTCGATTACGGCTCCGGGGGCAATAATGGCATATTTGATTTTGCAGTTTTTGCCGATTTTTGCGTTTTCCATAATCACGGCGGAGTTCAAAACGGTGCCCTCGCCCACGCTGACGCCGGAGAATAAAACGCTATACCAGAGGTTGCAGCCCTCCAGCGTGCAGTTTTCGGTGATCATGGAGTCTTTTAAGGTAACGCCTCTTCCGATATACTGAGGCTTCAGGTTATGGCTGTGGCGGGCGTAGATCTTCCAATCGGGATCCGATAAATTCAGGGGGATCCGGGGATTTAAAAGATCCATATTGGCCTCCCAAAGGCTTTCAATGGTGCCAACGTCCTTCCAATAGCCGTCGAACGCCCAGGCATACATCCGCTCGCCGGCATTCAGCATAGCGGGCAGAACGTTTTTGCCGAAATCGTTGGAGCTGGCGGGATCCTTCTCATCGTCGATCAGATATTTGCGAAGCTTGGACCAGGTGAAGATATAGATGCCCATCGAAGCCCGGTTGGACTTGGGCACGGGCGGTTTTTCTTCAAATTCATAGATCGCATCGTTTTCGTCTGCGTTCACGATCCCGAACCGGCTCGCCTCCTCGATCGGAACCTGCAGGGTGGCGATGGTGGCGTCCGCCTTCTTTTCCTTATGGAATTCCAGCATTTTGCTGTAGTCCATTTTATAAACGTGGTCGCCGGAAAGGATCAGAACGTATTGCGGATCGTATTTTTCAATAAATTCCATATTCTGATAAATGGCATTGGCGGTGCCCTTATACCATTCGCCGCTGGACCCGCTCACATAGGGAGGAAGAATGCTGACGCCGCCTTCCATCCGATTGAGATCCCAGGGCTGACCGTTGCCTATGTAGGTATGAAGCTCCAGGGGGCGGTATTGGGTCAAAACGCCCACGGTATCAATGCCGGAGTTGGTACAGTTGGAAAGAGGGAAATCGATAATGCGATATTTTCCGCCGAAGGGAATGGCAGGCTTTGCGGTCTCCTGCGTGAGAACGTAAAGCCGGCTGCCCTGGCCGCCTGCCAGGAGCATTGCAATCATTTCTTTATTTTTCATTGTTTTTTCCTCCTGTTCGATATTTAAAATAGTTTGCCGAAAACGGCGGCAGGTGCAGATTGCCGGAGCAGGGCTGTCCGTGGAAGGGCTTTGCGCCTGAAACCGTGATCCTCTTTTTAAAGCGGTCTTGCCCGCCGAACCGCTCCTCCTCGGAGCTCAATAAAAGACTTAACGTGCCCGCCTCGGGGAGCCCCAGTTTATAATCTATGAGGTCGTATTCCGAAAAATTCACCACCACCAGAACTTCCTCCTGCTCGCATTTGCGCAGGAACGCCAAAACGCAATTGGCGGTATCGTCTAAAGAGATCCATTCAAATCCCTCCCAGCCGGTGTCCTTCGCCCAGAACGCAGGGTGCTTTTGATAAAAATGATTCAATTCCCGCACGTAATTTTGCAATTGGCGGTGGGGCTGATAGTCTAAAAGCATCCAATCCAAACTCTGCTCTTCGTTCCATTCGATGAACTGACCGAATTCCCCGCCCATAAATAAAAGCTTTGTCCCGGGGTGCGCCATCATATAGCCATAGAACGCCTTCAGATTCTGAAACTTCTCCTCGTAGGTGCCGGGCATTTTACTCAAAAGGGAGCATTTTCCGTGTACCACCTCATCGTGGGAGAGGGGCAGAATAAAGTTTTCGGAATAGATATATTCCATCGAGAAGGTGAGCATATTCTGCATTCCGTGGCGGAAAAGGGGCGGATTGGAGATATATTTGATGGAATCGTTCATCCAGCCCATATTCCATTTGA
>CAZIQE010000041.1:0-5866 GCA_964541385.1 uncultured Eubacteriales bacterium
CTTACGACAAAAATAGGTAGTCACTTTTTTACTCGCTCATTTTCTGCGGTCGGTGCCTTTTTTGACAGTCTCTTGAAAATACCGCCCGATGGGCGGTATTTTCTCTTTACAAATTTTGAAAAAATTGGTATGATAAAAAAGCAGGGTTTCGTTAAAATTATTATCAGAAAGGAATGAAACCTGATGAAAATTGCTTTTTTTGATGCCAAAACCTATGATCGGGAATCCTTCGCCCCCTTTGACGGGCAGAACGGATTGCAGTTTAAATATTTTGAAACCAGATTGAACCCGGATACGGCGGAGCTTGCCGCCGGCTGTGAAGGCGTTTGTATCTTTGTGAACGACGTTGCCGATCAGGCGGTGATCGAGCGGCTTTATGAGCTGGGCGTGAAAATCATCGCCCTGCGGTGTGCCGGCTATAATAATGTGGATATGAAAGCCGCCTTCGGCAAATTGCACGTGTTCCATGTGCCGGCGTATTCGCCCTATGCAGTTGCAGAGCATACCATGGCGATGCTCCTGACCTCGATCCGCCGGATCCATAAGGCTTATATCCGCACCCGGGATTTCAATTTCAGCCTTCAGGGGCTCACCGGCTTTGATCTTTACGGCAAAACGGTGGGCGTGGTGGGCACCGGGAAGATCGGCAGGGTGTTTATCGATATCTGCCGGGGCTTCGGGATGAAGGTGCTTGCCTACGATAAATTCCCGGCGGCGGATAGCGGGATCGAATACGTGGAGCTTATGGAGCTGATGGAGCGGAGCGATATCATCTCCCTGCATTGCCCTCTGACTGCCGAAACCCGCCATATGATCGATGCCGCCGCCATTGAGCGGATGAAAAAGGGCGTTGTGATTTTGAATACCTCCCGTGGGGCTCTGATCGATGCGGAAGCCTTGCTGGAGGGCATTAAAAGCCGCAAGATCGGGGCGGCGTGCCTGGATGTTTATGAAGAGGAATCGGATGTGTTCTTTGAGGATTATTCCGGCCATATCGTGAACGATGATGTTCTGGCTCGGCTGATCTCTATGCCCAACGTGATCGTTACCTCCCATCAGGCGTTTCTAACAGCCGAAGCGTTGAACAATATCGCCGAAACAACGGTCAATAATATCCTCGGCTATTTCGAACGGGAGGACTCTTCCAATGAGCTTTGCTATCATTGCGGCAACATCGAAAACTGCAAAAAATCCAGAAAGAAAAAATGTTTTTAAAGGAGGAAAATGAAAATGGCAAACGCTTGGCATGATATTTCCCCGGAGCGCATTACTGCGGAGGATTTTATCTGCGTGGTAGAGATTGCAAAGGGAAGCAAGAATAAATATGAATTGGATAAGGAAACGGGCTTCATTATGCTGGATCGGATCCTGCATACCTCCACCCATTATCCCGCCAACTACGGGTTCATTCCCCGCACGCTGGGCGACGATCAGGATCCTCTGGACGTGTTGATTCTCTGCTCGGAGGCGCTGCAGCCCCTCACGCTGGTGCAGGTTTACCCCATCGGGGTGATCAAGATGATCGATAACGGCAGAGGGGATGAAAAGATCATCGCCATTCCCTTCGGCGATCCCAACTATAACGTGTATACCGATATTGATCAGCTACCCAAACATATCTTCGAAGAAATGCGCCATTTCTTTTCCGTTTATAAGAATTTGGAAAAGAAGACCACCGCCGTGGATGAGGTGCAGGGCAAGGACGAGGCGATTCGGATCATCACCAAAGCCATCGATCTCTACATGGAAAAATTTTGTAAGTAATAGGACATAAAATGAAATTTCTCTTTCAAAAATCAACGTTGGAATTAACAAAAAAGCAAAAGGTTTGGTATTGGATCTGGAACGCAGGAATGTTGCTTCTCGCTTCCATCGTGCTGGGGCTCACCGTTCTGGCGGTGGGTGCTGCGCCCGGCGTGGTAACCGCCTCCAACGGACTTCTGACCTTTGCCAATTATTTCAAACGGCCGTTAACGGTGCTCTTGAACGTGCTGCCGGTGATGGCGCTGATGGCACTATTCTATTTTATCATCGGCAGAGGATGGATCGCCTTTCTGGCAACGGCGGGGATCACGCTCGCCGCCGCCTACGGCAACTTTTATAAGATCCTTTTTCGGGGCGATCCCTTTATTTTTGCGGATTTCGAGAATATCTTCCTGGGGCTGAATATCGCCACCACGGAAAGCTATGATCTGACCCCCCGACCCATCGTTTGGATCAGCCTGGCGGTGGTGATATCAGTAACGCTTTTTTTGGCGTTTTTGGTGCGGGGGAGCTTCAGGTTTCGCTGGCGTTCCATCGGCTTGGGTCTTTCCGCCCTGGGATTGGCAGGGGCGGTGCTTTTATGTATGAACCGTGATCTTTATCAAAAGACTGCGGTTCCGGGCATCGGACTCTGGGCGCCCACGGATTATTACGTGGTGCACGGATTTCTTTATCCCTTCCTGCAAAGTGCCAATGAATTGATCCCCAACCCGCCGGAGGGCTACGATGAAACGCAGATGCAGGAACGTCTGGCGGGCTATACGGAAGACGACATCCCGGAAAAACAAAAGGTGAATATGATGTTCATTATGCGGGAGGCCAACTCGGATCTGACCCGCCTGACCGATGCGAAGGGGATCGATTGGTCGGCTTATGAGCAATACCACGCTTTGCAGAAGGAAAGCTACAGCGGGCTCCTCTTTACCAATATTTTTGCCGGCGGAACGGTGAATTCCGAACGCTCGGTGATGACCGGTGCATATCAGTTGGGCAGTTTCAAACAGAATTCCAATTCCTATCTTCGCTATCTGCGTGCGCAGGGGTATACGGTGGAGGGCTCCCATCCCTCTTACGATTGGTTCTATGACCGGCTGAATATCAACCGTTGTATCGGCTTGGAAAACTATTACTTTATCGAAAATTATTATAAAAAAATCGGTGAAAAACCTTATCTGATCACCGATGATAAGCTCTATGCGGAGATGATCCGGCTTTTTGATGAGCGGGATAAGGAGAAGCCCTATCTGGGCTTCAATGTGACCTATCAGGGTCATGGCCCCTATGAGCGGGATCGGAATTTATATGATACCCAATACGTAACGGGGGATTATTCGGAAGAAACCAAATTTATTCTCAATAACTATCTGGGTAGTGTGGCAAGCAGTAATCAGGCTCTGACGGAGCTGGTGGAGCATTTCCGCAACAGCGAAGAGCCCATCGTTCTTTGCGTGTTCGGCGATCATAACCCGTGGCTGGGGGACGGAAACAGCGTTTATAAGGAATTGGGGATCAATTTCGATATGAACACCTCCCAAGGGCTGGAAAATTATTATGAAACCGAGTATCTGATCTGGGCGAATGATGCCGCCAAAAAAGCCCTTGGTAAGGAATTCCGGGGAACGGGATCGAAAATCTCCGCTTGCTATCTGATGAATGAGGTGTTTGAGCAATGCGGCTGGAAGGGTCCTGCCTTTATGCAGTTTATGAATGAATATAAAAAAGAGCTGCCCATCGCTTCCTCCAATGCCGTTTACGGGCTCGGCGGGGAAGTGGTGCGCCAGGTGCCGGATTCTTATACCGACCGGCTGAAGCTATTGGAGCAGATGACCTACTATTGGAACACCAACTTCCTATATGAGGATCAGCAATAAAGCGGTTCCTTCGCAAGAAATAATTGGCATAAAATCCAAATTGTGCCGAAAAATTTTATAAAAAAATAAAAGCATCCAAACCGGTGAATCGACGCCACTAATTAGCGCCCATTATGGAGTGAATGCTTTAGAAGTGAACAAGCCGAAACGGCGAGGAAACCTCGCCTGAATCAGCTTTCCAATAATAGTATACGCAATCTCAATGAAAAAGTCAAGGCTAAAGGTTTAATAATTCTCTTCTTTTAGTTCAAAATAACTTTGCGGATGCAAGCAAACCGGGCAGACTGCGGGCGCTTTCGTTCCGATATAAAGATGCCCGCAATTCCGGCATTCCCAAACAACGATTCCCGCCTTTTCAAAAACCTCAGCCGTTTCCACGTTTTGGAGCAACGCTCTGTAGCGTTCCTCATGCGATTTTTCAATGGCGGCGACCATTCTGAATTTGGCGGCAAGCTCCTTAAAGCCCTCTTCCTCGGCGGTTTTGGCAAAGCCGTCGTACATATCGGTCCATTCATAGTTTTCGCCCTCGGCGGCGTGGAGCAGGTTGGCGGCGGTTTCGCCGATGCCCTTTAGCTCCTTGAACCATATTTCGGCGTGCGCTTTTTCGTTGTCGGCGGTTTTTTGGAAGATGGCGGCGATTTGCTCAAAGCCTTCTTTTTTGGCTTTGGAAGCAAAAAAAGTGTATTTGTTCCTTGCCTGGCTTTCGCCGGCGAAGGCCGCCATCAGATTTTGCTCGGTCTGCGTGCCGGCGTATTGATTGGCGGCGGGTGCCGTTTCGTTGGCAACAACCTCGCTTGAAGAATCGCAAGCTTGGGTGTCGGCACATTTTTCGGCAACCACTTCGCTTAAGGATTCGCCGGTCTGCTTGCAGGCGGGGCAGACCAAAACGTCGCCATCGCCCACCTCAAAGGTTTTTCCGCACGCATTGCATTTGTAGGTTTTCATTGATTCTTATCCTCCGTTTAAAGATTTAATAATTGTTTGAGCTCCTCTAAAGAGCATAAACCAATGGAAGTTTTTTCCGGTTTCCCGTCCTTGAAAACGATCACAGTGGGGATGCTGGTGATGCCGAAGGCGGCGGCAAGGCCGGGATTTTCATCCACGTCAACCTTGCCCACTTTGATTTTTCCTTCCATTTCGCCCGCTAATCGATCTACGATGGGTGCCATCATTTTGCAGGGTCCGCACCAGGTCGCCCAGAAATCCACCAATACCGGAAGATCGCTTTTTAAAACTTCCTCTTCGAAATTTTGTTCGTTTAACGTAATAGCCATTTTTTATAATCTCCTTATGTATTTTTTATCTCTACCTACAGTATAGCCGATTTTTGCGTGGATTACCGCAACTTGGCAATATTTTTTAAAAAAATTTAAAATATTATTGGTTTTTGCTTTTTCAAACGGTTTATGCTAAAATAAAACCGGGAGGGAATGCCGATGAATCAGACCATTCAGGAACTTTTTGCCCGAAAATCCGTGCGGGCGTTTACCGATCGACCCATTTTGCCGGAGGAGCGGCAATTGATATTGGAAGCTGCCGCCATGGCGCCCACCGCCGGGAATCAGCAGCTCTATACGATTTTGGAGATCACCGATCAGGCGATAAAAAATCAATTGGCGGAAAGCTGCGATCATCAGCCCTTTATTGCAAAAGCCGGGCTGGTGCTGATCTTTTGCGCCGATTGCCGGAAATGGTTTCGCTCCTTTGAGGCGGCAGGCTGTGCGCCCCGAAAGCCGGGAGCGGGGGATCTGATGCTGGCGGTGACCGATGCTGCCATTGCGGCGCAAAATGCGGTTACCGCCGCCGAAAGTATGGAGATCGGCTCCTGCTATATCGGGGATATTATGGAAAACTGCGAGATCCATAAAGAAATGCTGCATCTGCCAAAGTACGTATTTCCGGCGGTAATGCTGGTTTTCGGCTACCCAACGGAGCAACAGAAGCAACGCCCCAAGCCGGAGCGGGTCGATTTAAAGCATCTTGTTCATCCGAACGCTTATCGGGAGATGGAAGCCGAAGAGCTGCGGGAGATGCTTCTCTATAAGGCGGGGCATCAACCCTATGAAGCCTGGATCAAGGCGTTTTGCGAACGGAAATATAACAGCGATTTTTCCATTGAAATGACACAGTCAGTGAAAAAATACTTAAAAGAATATCTAAAATGATCACCCGGCTCGGTACCCTTAATGAAAATTTGAAGCCTTGCGGAATACCCGCAAGGCTTCATTTTA
>CAZIQE010000042.1:0-22822 GCA_964541385.1 uncultured Eubacteriales bacterium
CGAAATTTTCGGACGACCGACGGGGCAACCGCCCAAAATTTCGACCGCTGCGCCAGCCCCCGTTTTCCTTCACCCGCACTTAGGCGGCGGAAAGCGGGGTCTGCCAACGAGCCACGCTCGTCGGTCTCATAACCCGTAGAACGGCGGTACAGCCCACTTCTTCCAAAACGCAAAAATGCACAGCCACCGAATGGTGACTGTGTTTTTTAGTGGTTGCGGGGGAAGGACTTGAACCAACGACCTCCGGGTTATGAGCCCGACGAGCTACCAACTGCTCTACCCCGCGATATTGATTTAGTGCTTATTCAGTATAGCAACCTTTCGGCGGTTTGTCAACCCTTTTCGGAAAAGATTTTTTGCAAAAAACTTGCAAATAGAGGATGGAAATTTTATAATATTATAAAATAGTATATCCGATTTCCGCTGAAAATATGCAAAAATGCGAAGATTTATTATAAGACATCAGCCAAGCGGCTTTTATCAAGGAGTAATTATGGAAAAATTAGATCAATGCCTCGTGGTGGGGGTATCTTCCCGGGCGCTTTTCGATTTGGAACGGGAAAACGCCATCTATGAGCAGGAGGGCGTGGACGCCTATTCTGCCTATCAAAAGGAACACGAAATGGAAATTTTGCAGCCCGGCACCGCCTTTCAGTTGGTGAAGGCGTTATTGGCTCTGAATAAGGCCGGTGAGCCCCGCAAAACGGAGATCATCATTATGAGCCATAACAGCGCCGATACCAGCCTGCGCATTTTCAATTCATTAAAATATTATGGGCTGGATGTGACCCGAGCCGCTTTGGCGGGCGGCAGGGGACTGGCACCCTATCTCACCGCCTTTCAAACGGATCTCTTTTTATCCGCCGATCAGGAGGATGTGCAGCAGGCGGTGGATGCGGGGATCGCCGCCGCACGGATCTATACGCAGAATATTCCGATGCCCGGCTGTGAAATGGATCAGATCCGCATCGCCTTTGATGGGGATGCGGTGCTCTTTTCCGATGAATCGGAGCGGATCTATCAGGAGCAGGGAATCGACGCCTTTCAGCGCAACGAGGAGCTCAATGCCCGCAACCCCCTGCCGGAGGGACCCTTTGCCAAGTTTCTCAAGACCATTTCAAGCCTGCAGCAGGAATATCCTGCCGATCGCAGTCCCATCCGCACGGCGTTGGTGACGGCACGGGACGCCCCCGCCCATGAGCGGGTGATCCGAACCCTGCGTGCCTGGGACGTGCGGATCGATGAAGCCTTTTTTATGGGCGGCGTGGCGAAGACGGATATTCTAAAAGCCTTCGGTGCCCATATTTTCTTTGACGACCAGGCGTGCCATACCGATCCTGCGGCGCAGGTGGTGCCCTCCGCCCAGGTGCCTTATCAAAAACGATGATCCGGGTTTATTTGGCAACCGGCTTTCCTTTGGGGGAAGAACATTCTGCGGCGGTGCATCTTTTGGAACGGGCTTTAGGAAAACCGGTGGAAACGGAAAAAGACCCCGGCGGAAAACCCCGGGGCGTGAACATTTCCGAAAAATTCAATATTTCCCATACCCGCCATTGGGCGGGGGTGGCCATTGCCGATCAGGAGATCGGGTTCGATATGGAGGAGCCCCGGGAACTGAAACATTCGGAATTCGTGTCGGCAGGGGAAGAGGGGATCGAGCCCCTGACCCTTTGGGTCATCAAAGAGAGTTTCGTAAAATTCACCGGCAAGGGCTTGGCGCAGCTGCGCTCTGTGCGGGTGGTTCAAAAAGGGGAAAATCTTTATGAAGCCCGAGCCGGGGAAGAAAAAGCGGCGGTGCAAACCTTTCGGGCGGAAACCTGCATTTGCGCCGTGGCTACCCTTGAACAGGAAAAACTGATCATCATCAAAGAATAAAGCCCTCATTCCGGCTTGAAAGTTTTTGGAGATTCCAAAGAACCTTTTTACAAAAAGGTTCTTTGGCGGGGCTGGCCCCAACTTTAGAACAATTGAGATAATCGAATAGCGGTGGAGTCTTCCAAAGCCTTGGCGGTGGACTCCACCCATTCTTTTTCCGGCCCCTCCACCAGAATCCGGATATAGGGCTCGGTGCCCGAGGGGCGCACCAGGATCCTGCCGTGACCCGCAAATGCCTCTTCGGCCTTTTGCACATCCCGCAAAAAGACCTCATCCGCCATAAGCTTGCGTTTTTGCAGATCGTCCGCCAGCACGTTGATCTGCGCCTGCGGATAAGGATCGAAGATTTCGTAAACCGCTTCGCTGTTCATCTGCATCGCTTTCATGGCGCAAAGGAGCATAATGGCGGTGAGTTGACCGTCGCCGGTGGTGGCTTTCTCCCGAAAAATGATATGACCGCTGCTTTCCCCGCCCAGCATATAATCCTGCTCCATCATCTCCTCCAGAACGTAGCGGTCGCCTACCTTGGTGGTGGGAACGTTGATCCCCTCCCGGTTCATTCGGTGGGTCAGCCCCAAGTTGGACATCACCGTTGCGACCAGACAATCCCTTTTCAAACGGTTCCGGCTCTTTAAAAAGAGGGCGATGACCGCCATAATTTTATCGCCGTCGATGGGTCGCCCCTTGCTGTCGCACGCCAGACAACGGTCGCCGTCCCCGTCGAAGGCGAAACCGATATCCGCTCCCTTATCCAGCACCAACCGCCCCAATTCCTCCAGGTGCATCGAGCCGCAGGCCTCGTTGATATTGGTGCCGTTGGGGTGGTCGTGAAAAATTTCGGCGTCCATATTCAAATCCCCGAAGATGCGGCGGGCGGTGAAGGATGCGGCGCCGTTGGCGCAATCCAAAACCAACCGATAACCGCTCAGATCCTCTTCGCAGGCCTGCTTGATATGTTCGCAGTAAAAATCCTTTGCCTTCAGATTATAACTGAACTCGCCCGGTCGTTCGGCGGGGGGCAGGGTGAAGGGATCCATCAGACTCTCCACCTCTTCTTCCTTTTCGTCCGGCAGCTTGATCCCGCCCCGGGCGAGGATCTTCAGCCCATTATAATAAAACGGATTGTGCGAAGCGCTGATCATCACTCCTGCCTGCGCACCCATTCGGTCGATCAAAAATGCCATGGCGGGGGTGGGCAAAACGCCGATGTGCTCCACGTTCACGCCGGAGTAGGTAAAGCCGGCGATCAGCCCACCCAGCAGCATATCCTTGGAGGCACGGGTATCGCTCCCGATGATCACTTTACAGTTGGCGTGCTCTTTCTTTAATAAATATCCGCAAGCGGCTCCGCAGCGGAAGGCGAGATCCGGAGTCAGGGCTTTATTCACGATTCCTCGGATGCCGTCGGTACCAAAATATCTTCTCATACGTTTTTTCTCCTATTCTACTGTTACACTTTTAGCTAAATTTCGGGGCTGATCCACATCGTTGCCCCGTGCCACCGCCACGTGGTAAGCCAGCATCTGGGCGAGGATCACCCCCGCAAACGGTGCCAGAAAATCGGAGCATTCCGGCAATTCCAGCTTATAATGGGCGAAATCGGCGATATTCACTTCCTTATGCGTAATGCATAAAACCCGAGCCCCCCGGGACTGCACCTCCCGGACGTTGCCGATGGTTTTATTCAGCCGTTCCCGGTGGGTGAGCATTGCCGCCACCGGCGTTCCTTCCTCGATCAGCGAAATGGTGCCGTGCTTCAGCTCGCCGGCAGGGTAGGCCTCACTATGAAGATAGGAAATCTCCTTCAGCTTCAGGGAGGCTTCACAGCTAATGGCATAATCCTGTCCACGACCGATGAAAAAGAGATGGTCTGCCCGATATATTTCCAAAGCCATTGCTTTGCAGGCGGGCTCCTGCTTCAGGGTTTCGGCGATCAGACCGGGCAGCCGTTCCAATTCCCGGATGCGGCGGTCTTTTTCGGGGCTTTCGCTGAAATATAACGCCAAAAGATAGAGGATCAGCGCCTGGCAGGTGTACGCCTTCGTTGTTGCAACGCTGATCTCGGGTCCGGCGGCTGTATACAGAATAAAATCCGCCTCCCTTGCTAAGGAGCTGCCCAAAACGTTCACGATCCCCAAGGTGGGAACTCCTTTTTCCTTCGCCAGCCGCAGGGCGGCCATGGAATCGGCGGTTTCGCCGGATTGAGAGATCACCACCATCAGATCCTGCGAGCCGATCAGGGGATCCCGATAGCGGAACTCGCTGGCGATCTCAACGGAAACGGGGATTTTCGCCAAATGCTCTAAAGCCTCCTTGCCCAAAAGACCGGCGTGGAAAGCGGAGCCGCACCCCACGATATAGATCCGTCCCTTCGGCGCTTCGGGCAGGCTTGCCGTCGAAAAGAGCCTGCCGCCGTTCAGATATTGGTTTAAGGTTTCCTGCACAGCCCGGGGCTGCTCGTGGATCTCCTTCGCCATAAAGTGCGGATAGCCGCCCTTTTGCGCACTTTGCTCATCCCAATGCGCCGTTTGCAGCTCCTTTTCGATCGGTGTTCCGTCGGGCGCAAAAAACTGCACCGCATCTGCGGTTAAAACGGCTAATTCACCCTCCTCCGGCAGATAATAATCCCGGGTATATTCCAGGATCGCCGGAATATCCGAAGCAATAAAATTTTCGTTTTGCCCCCGTCCGATGATCAGCGGGCTATCCCGCCGGATGGCGTAGATCGTTCCCGGACGGTCGGTGAAAAGGATGCCGAGCGCAAAGGAGCCGATGAAGCGGTCGGTGGCTTGTCGGATGGCTTCAATGGGATCCCCCCGGTAGCATTGATCCAGATAGAGAGCGGCGATCTCGGTATCGGTTTCGCCCTGCGGGCGGATATTTTTTGCCGCCAGCTCCTCTTTGAGCTCCCGGTGGTTTTCAATGATGCCGTTATGCACCAATACCACCCTTTTTCCCCGGTGCGGGTGGGCGTTTCGGTCGCTGGGCTCGCCGTGGGTAGCCCAGCGGGTATGACCGATGCCCGCCTCGGCAGAATCGGCGGAAACAGATGCCAGCTCTGATGCTAAATTCCGGATTTTTCCTTTTTTCTTGTAAATCGTAATGCCCGTTTGGTCGGCCAGGGCGATACCGGCGGAATCATAACCCCGGTATTCCAGCTTTTTTAAACCGTTCAATAATACCTCAGCCGTATTGCGCCGACCGGTATATCCGATTATTCCGCACATATTTTTTTCCTTTCAAAAAATTTCCTTGCCATTATTATTTCCTGAAAACGGCGTTTATATGAGAGAAATGAGAATGAAAAATGTAATCTTCACCAAAAAAATCAAAAACGATTTGGGCGTTTTCACCAAAACCTCCGCCCGCAAACCAAATTATTTTTAAAATCCCGAACATCAATATTGACTTTTTTGCGGACTTAAAATATAATAAAATTAACTTATTATCGGTGAGTATGCCCATATCGCTGATAGACAATTATCAGGAGGTTGTAAGAATGATGAGAATGAAGAGAATTGCTGCTGCTCTTCTTGCGGTTTTGATGGCTTTGACTTTGATGTCCGGCATCACGATCAATGCTTCCGCAACGAATTTGAATGAGCTGGGCGGCCCGGCTAAGATCGAGGCTGTGGAGATCGGCGCCGATAACGGCTCCGGCGGTCTTATCGTATCCGGCTTGGACTTGGATAGCGACGTTTTGGTTGTAAACAAAAGCTGGCAGGGCAAAACCGGCCGTGTGGCGATCAAGCTGAACGACGTTGTTTATCAGGCAACCATGGGCGTGAATGCTTTTGCCGAGGTTGCGGATGCGATCGCAAAGGCTGAAAACACCTATACGATCTACGTTGCGCCCGGTACTTATACCAAAGCGGCTACCATCTATGCCACCTCTCTTAATCTTTACGGCCCCTATGCCGGCGTGAATCCCAACGATCCCGCCGATATCAGCCTGCCGAATCCTGCCCGTCCCGGTGCAGACGGCAGCGATCTGCAGAATGAAGCGGTTCTGACGCCGACGTTTACCATCAACGCCGCCGCCTCTAATTTAAGAGTGGAGGGCTTTACGTTCACCGGCTCTTTCAACCTGAAGGATGCTTTGAACGGCGGTCTTTACCGAACCGGCACCACGATATGCAATAATATCGTAAACGTTACTTCCAAATATATCTTCGATACCGATCCCGGCTTGAGCCCCGGTATTCTGGTTGAAAATAACCGGATCCTTTCTTGTAATACCGTGGTTCGTGTGGGCGGTATGGCAGGCTTAAAGCTACTGAATAACTATATTCGGAATAACGATTATTCCGTGATCGTTACTTCCGTTGTTGACGGCTCCATGGGTCAGTATTGCCTGGTGGAAGGGAACTATTATCCCAAAACCAACGGTCTGGTGCGGGTTTATACCGGCACCAATACCCTTTATTATTCCCTGCAGGTGAAGAATAACACCGTTATGGAAGGCAGCGCCAATCCGATGGTGCTCAATAACTACTATGACCAAAGAACCGTGGGCGGCACCAACGTGATCGTGGAGGGGAATAAGTTTTATAAGCTTCACGCAGCACCCTTCCAGCTTCCCCGCCATAAGGACGACGGCGTTTTAACGAAATATGTTTTTTCCGTTAAGATCAATCAGAACTATTTTGAATTGCCGGAGGGCGTGAACCTCATTGAATCTACTGCTGAAGCGCAGTATGAGCTTCCCGATCTGGCTCTGGATGTAACGAAGAACTACTACACCACGCCGATGGATGCTTCCCGCATTCCGATGTCGGAGGGCTCCACCCTGTTCCTTTATCCGATGTATCAGGATCCCGGTATGACCCGGTTGACGGGCACCGCTCAGGTAACCGCCGTTTCGAACGATCTGAAGGACGTTACCAAGATCGATCAGAATGAGAAGGTCATCCTTGTGGATCTGCGTGGAAAGGGCATCAATCAATTGGATATGACCGGGAAGCTGGTTGTTGAATCCGATCGGGAATGGAAGCTCTTTGCCGATGCTACTCTGACCGAAGAAATCCCGGATAAGACGGTTTATTTCGACGGCGAGGAAACGGTTCGGTACGTATCGGTCGCCGATGCCAACGGCGCCTTGAGCAAGGAAACCTATGCCTTGAAATTCCTGAACGATCGCGGCACCAAGGCGGAGCTTCTGGGTATCGTTGCCGATGCGATGCTTCCGGATCCGGTGATCAGCGGTCAGACCTTTACCTATAACTTAGATAATAACGTTGCTTTTCTGAATTTTGAGCTGAAGCTTTCCACCGGTGCGAAAGCGGAATTATTCGATGATAAGGACTGCACCGTTCCCATGAAGGATCTGGGAGGCTATATCCCCTATGGCGGTTATACCGTTTATGCAAAGGTCACCTCTCAGGGCACAGCGGCTGATCCCGCTTATGCGATTCCTTATACCATCGTCTTCAACAGAGGAAAATCCGAATATTATGATCCCTGCATTCTGCAAGGCATTTTGCCGAAAGCAAATCTGCGGGTGAACCCCATCAAAAAGGTGATCGACTACGATTGCGGAACCCTGCTGGGCGAAGAAACCTTCGATTTTAAAACCACGCCCGGCGCAACCTATAGGATTTTCTCCGAGGACGGAAGCAAGGAGCTCTCTTCCTCCGCCAATATCAGGAAGATCGCTCTGAAGCCCGGCAACAACGTCTTTCAGGTAAGGGTTACCGCCGGCGTAGGTGAGAACGTCTATAAAATGAACGTGAGAAACGATGCGCTTTCCGCCGACAACACCATTCTGAGCCTGACCGGCACTACCGGCGCCGTTGTGGATCGTGAGATCACCGCAGCTTCCAACGCTGCTGCCGTTACCCTCACGTTCAATACCAGAAACGTTTATGCAAAGTGCAAGGTTTATGCCGATAAAGAAAAGAAGGTCGAAGTGCCGTATTCCTCCTTCCCCCAGAAAGAGGAAGGCTCTATCCATGAGATCGATAAAAGAAGCTTTAAGCTGGCAACCGAATTTGCAACCAACCGGTATTACGTTGTATGTACGGCTGAAAACGGCGCATCCCGGGATTATGAGCTGGTGATCACCAGAACGATCGCTTCCAAAACCTATAGCGACGTGAAGAAGGATGCCTGGTACGCCCCCTATGTGGAAGCTGCCACCTCGAAGGGCTATATTGCAGGCTCTCCGAAGGACGATGCTTATCTCTTCAACGGAGCGGATAAGATGACCCGTGAGCAGTTGGGAATCATTATGTGCCGTGTGCTCGGTTATAATGCCGACGCTTTTGAGAAGGTGAGCGTTCCCTTTGCGGATGCGGCAAGCATTTCCGGCTGGGCATTGAATCATGCAAAGGTTTGCTATCATTTCGGCATCATCAAGGGCGCCGCAAAGGGTGATGGGAAGCTATACTATAATCCCAAGGCCTCTGTGACCCGCCAGGAGGTTATGGTGATATTCGCCAGAACGCTGAAGCTTTCCGGCAGCTATAATCTGGCATCCTTTAAGGATGGCGGAAAGGTTGCTTCCTGGGCGAAGGCCGACGTTCAGGCGGTGGTGGCATCCGGCTTGATCAAGGGCGATGAAAAGGGCAATCTGAATCCCACCAAATCGATCACCCGGGCTGAGATCGCAGCAATTCTGGCTCGAATTTAATCAGACTGCCAAAAAAAGCACCGACCGCAGAAAATGAGTGAATAATAAAGTGGCTACCTATTTTAATTGCTTGATAAAATAGGTAGCCACTTCTTTTTTTGGTTGTTCTTTTTAAAGGTAAAAACTCGGCGGTAGCCGAGTTTTGAATGAAATTTTTCCACTTTCCGCCAAAATGACCTCTCGCAGTATCTACATACAGCTTCGGGTCATTTTGACGAAATCGGCACTCTTTTTTGTTCGTCTGCCAGCGTGTCAAAAATAAAAAAACATCGTCATTATCAACAAAAAGTTTGCCTGCAAATTATTTAATTTCAACAAATTCTCATTTGCCGCTCCAACAATTCAATAATTTGCTTGCATCTTCTTGTATTATTATATATAATATACTCAGAATATAAAAGGGGAAGTACCCTATTGAGATGGAGGTAACCGAATGAGAGGCCTTAAAAGTATTTTGGCATCGGTGATGACAGTTGTGATGCTCGCCTGCTTCAGCGTGTCCGCTTTCGCCATTTATGATGACGTTACTTATTCCGACGTCAGCGAAATGTACGGCACAACGATGAGCGAGCCCAAAACAATGTATATCAAGTTTGTCGATGCATTGGGGATCGTTGCCGGTGAAACCAACGGTACCTATACGCCGATGATGAAGATTACCCGGGGCGAGGCCTTGCAGATCGTTTACCGGATGCTCCACTATGATTATGATGAATTGAAGGATTACGACAGTAAGAATACCGGCTTCGACGAAAGCGAAGGCGGCGATATTTCCGATACCGATCTTTTGAAGCCTTATATCGCCTGGGCAGAGGATTATCAATTGGTGAATTCCGAGTACGTTCCCGAAAAGCAATTTAAGGCCGCCGAAAGTATCACCGGCGCCGAATTCATCACCTTGATCGGCAAAGCCATTATGCTGGGTCAGGGCGGTGAAGGCGGCGAAGAAGAAGCCGGCGAATTGGAAGGCGTTATGTCGGCGGTTCTGGACGGCACCGACGTGGCGGTAGACAGTGAGTTTGTTTATAAAGAGCAGGCCGCAACCGTGGTTGCCAATGCGATTATGTATGATCCCGAGGTTGACTCCATCGACCAGGATATGTTTACTTATTTTTCATACGACGGAAAACGCCTGAACTGCCTTGCCACCAACGTGTTCGGCTGTAACTACACCGATCTGGTGATCCGGGCAACCAAGGAAATGCCGATGAACTATGATAACGTAAACAAGGATATGCTTCTTTCCAACGGCGTCCAGGTGGATACCGGAAGCGATATGAGCGATTTCGTGGGATATCCCCTGCGGGTGATCTATCAGGATGTCGATAAGAGCGGCACCTTCACCGAAAACGAAAAGATGCTCACCTATGAGATGACCTCGCCGATCCGCAACGAATTCGAGCTGGCTGATATTTCCTTCACCACCTACCATCAAATGACGGGTATGAAGGATCAGGAAAGCGTTTCCATCTATTCCAATACGATGATGTATCTAAACGGCGACCTTTGGCCGATGGAGGATGCTTATAAGCTTTCCAAACAGATCTATCTGAACTATGGCGAAATCAGCGCCGCAAACCAGGCAAAGCTTCCCGTGGCGGCGATCAGCAATCGCCCCAACCTCTCTTTTGTAACGCTCAATAGCGGCTCTGCCGATAATGCCGATACCGTATATGCAACGGAATGGATCCCCGGCCGGGTGATGACCGTTACCGATAATTATTACGGCATCTATAGCTACTATGATAATAAGGTTCATATTTTTGAAGACAACAACATTGCGTTTTCCAAGGTCACCAACGTGAAGAACGGGGATTTTGTGAATTTCTATGAGGCCGGCTCCAAGGTTTATATCACCGCCGGCAAGAGCGTGGTTTTGAAAAATCCCATTTTGGTAACGGATACGCAAAATAAGGTTACCTATCTGATGGACGATTCGGCAAAAACCGAGGCAGAGAACGGGGAAGCCAATAATAAACCGAAAAAAGCGGCAGACTATCTGGAGGAGAAAGAAAAATACGTTCCCCACTTCTTTGCCGAAAAGGGCTTAGCCGACGATTCCTATTTCAAGACCTCGGGCAGCGATCAGGCGGTTTCCAATTTCAATGAGTCCGGTACGGAATTATTGGCTGTTCTGGATTATACCGGAACCACCTATATTGCCGTTCAAAAAGCGCCCGCCACCAAGGAAATCGGCGTTGAGGTAACCAGCATCAAGAAGAATTCCGGCGGCACCGCAAACATCGGCGTGAAGGAATTGGCAACCGGCGTGGTTTCAACCCTCGAAAAGGTGCCTGTTGCGAATATCTCTTCCGCAAACGGTAATTTGAACGTCGGCGATTACTGCACCTATTATAAAACAACAAAAGGTGAAGTATTTATGTATGCCGCCGCCGCTATGAAGATGACCGCCATCGAAACCGAAGACTACTTCGTTATTGAAGGCGGCAAGAAGCTTTTGAAAACCGAAGATTTCGTTTCCGATCGCCCGGATCAGTTCTATGCCGAAGAAGTTACTTTGGTTGTAGACCGTTACGACGGTGTTCGCCGTGTATATGGCGCATAAGTGAAATAAGTAAAAACTTCTGCCGGGAGTTTCCGGCAGAAGTTTTTTTATAGAAAGAAAAGGACAGGATCAAAATGAAGGATTATTACCTGGTGCCGGCGGAGAATTGCCGAACGGAATTTATAGAGCGTAAAAGCCGATTCATCACAACGCTGCGCCGGGTGGAAAACCAGGAAGAGGCAGATCGGTTTATTGCAGAAATAAGGGAGGAATTCCCGGATGCAACCCATCATTGCGTTGCCTATCGGCTTCGCACGCCGTTGATCGAGCGCTTTTCAGACGACGGGGAGCCGGGCGGAACAGCCGGGATGCCGATGCTGGACGTTTTGAAAAAGGAAGAGCTCTTTAACGTGGCGGTGGTGGTAACCCGCTATTTCGGCGGCGTTTTATTGGGCGCCGGCGGATTGGTGCGTGCCTATTCCCGGGGCGCCGCCGACGGAGTGCGTGCGGCGGGCGTTTCGGTGATGGAGGCGGGCGTGCGGATCTCGGTGGAATGCCCCTATTCCTTCTACGATTCCTTTCAAAGGATCGCCGAAGGGTTTCATTGCGTGATCGAAGAAACGGTGTTCGCCGAAAAAATCTCCGTGCGCTTTGTGATACGTGCCTCGGGGCAAGCGGATTTTTTCTTTCAGCTGGCAGAAAAATCCGCCGGCTCTGTGCAGGGTGAGATTCTGGAGGAGCTTTTCTATCCTTTTAAAATAATAGATTAAATTTGTTCACAATTTCTTCACCCATTTTTTCTTTCGGTTGCTATACTTAAATTTGAAGGAGGAAAACGCTATGAGTAGAATTTTAGTCGTTGATGATGAACAGAATATATGTGAATTGCTTTCCTTATATTTAATAAAGGAAGGATATAGCGTGGAAGTGGCAGGCGACGGAGAGGCGGCTATGGAAAAATTCGCCTCCTTTAATCCGGATTTGATCCTTTTGGATATTATGCTTCCCAAAAAGGATGGCTGGCAGGTTTGCCGGGAAATTCGCCAAACCTCCAACGTGCCGATCATTATGCTTTCTGCCAAGGGCGAAACCTTCGATAAGGTGTTGGGCTTGGAATTGGGCGCCGATGATTATGTAACGAAGCCCTTTGATTCCAAGGAAGTGATGGCAAGAATCAAAACGGTTTTGCGCCGTGCCGGAAATGCGGTGGCGGATAACCGGCAGGAAGTGGAATATGAAAACCTTTCGGTTTCTCTAACAACCTATAAGCTGATGGTGAAGGGCAAGCAGGTGGATGCTCCGCCGAAGGAGATCGAATTGCTCTATCATCTGGCAAAAAATCCCAATCGGGTCTTCACCCGGGATCAGCTGCTGGATGAGATCTGGGGCTTTAAATATTTCGGAGATTCCCGCACCGTGGATGTGCATATCAAGCGGATTCGGGAGAAATTGGAGGGCGTTTCGGAGCATTGGGCGATTCGCACCGTTTGGGGAATCGGTTATAAATTCGAAACGATAGAATAAGTGCATAGACGGTTATTTTTTCGGATTTCAACAGCCTGCGCGCTGATCATACTGATGACGGTTTTTATTTTGGGAACGGTCACCACCGGCGTAATCAGCCTGCGTATTGCGCAGGAGCAGGATCAGAATATGGAAAATGCCGCCAAAAAGGTGGCGGCAACGCTCAGCGAGGTGCCGGCGAATTTCAGCTTTTTCGTCGGCACGGTGCTGGAGGGATCCATTCATACCATTAAAGATACCATCGGCTGCGAAATGATCATTATCAGCCAAAAGGGAAAGGTGATTGAAACCACCCTGAACGTGCAATCGATGGAGGTGCCCGCCGATGCGGTGAAGCAGGTTTTGGGCGGAAAATCGTATCGGAAATTGGGAACCTTCGTTTCCGATCTGGGCAATGCCTATACGGTGGGTCTGCCGATTCAGGATGAACGTGATCAGGTGATCGGCGCCGTATTTGCAACGAAAAAGCAATCCTTTATAGGGCGTGAGGCCAAAAGCATCACCGGCATTTTCCTGCTTTGCGGTATTTTCGTTTTTGCCTTTGCCTGCCTTTGCGTCTATTTCATCAGTAAGCAGATCACAAAGCCTCTAACGGAAATGTCCGTTGCCGCCAAGTCCTATGCCAAGGGCGATTTTTCAAAAAGGATCACCGTTGCGCCGGATGATGAAATGCGGGCGCTGGCGATCTCGTTCAATCAAATGGCAGACGGTCTGGATCAGATGGAGGAGATGCGCCGGGCGTTTATTGCGGACGTTTCCCATGAGCTGCGCACGCCGATGACCACCATCAGCGGATTCATCGACGGAATTCTGGATGGAACGATCCCGCCGGAGGCGCAGGAAAAGTATTTATTCCTGGTTTCCGAGGAAGTGAAGCGGCTGAGCCGCCTGGTAACGAACCTTTTGGACGTGGCTCGGATCCAGTCGGGAGAACTTACCTATCAAATGAAGCCCTTTGATATATTGGAAACGGCGCATCGGGTGCTTCTGACCATGGAAGAGCGGATGAATAAGGGAAAGATCAAGCCCGTTCTGCATTTGCCGGAGGAGCCGGTCTACACCGTGGGGGATCCGGATGCGATCTACCGGGTGATTTATAATCTGATGGATAACGCCGTTAAATTCACCCCCGAGGGCGGAGAGATCACGCTGGGTCTGTATTTCCGGGAGGATAAGGTCTTTTGTTCCGTTAAGAACACCGGGAAAGGAATCCCCGAGGAAGAGTGCGGCAAGATTTTTGAGCGGTTTTATAAAACGGATAAAAGCCGCGGCGAAAATAAAAAAGGCGTCGGGCTGGGTCTTTATATGGTGAAAAGCATAATTGATGCACATAATCAGGATATTTTTGTTTCGTCGCAGGAAGGCGTTTATGCAGAGTTTACGTTCACCTTGCAGAAGGCCGACGAACAGTTTTAGGAGGAATGAAGATGGATGAAAATCGTATGAATGAAATGCCGGAGGAAGAGCCCAAGGCGGAGCCGGTGGCGGAAGAAACAGAGCCGGTGGCTGAAGAAGCTCAGGCGGAGCCTGTGCCCGAAGAGCAGCCGCAATGGCAGGGCGGCTATTCCTATCAAAATCCCAATCCCTATCAGAATTACCAGTATTATTATTCGCAGCCTCCCAAAAAGAAAAATAAGGCCAAGCCGTTTATTATTGCGGCGGCAACGGCGGGGATCATTATGCTTTTATGCTGCGTGGTGATCACCGGCGCAGTCGTTGCGAAATCTCTGGAAAAATCCGGAATTCTGGAACGGTTTGATTTTGATTCCGGCAAGGTGGAAGAATTTTTCGGCGAGAGCGAAAAGAACGAAACCGAGGAAGATAGCAAGCGGGATGAATCAACGGTCTATAATGCGCCGGAGATCACAACGGAAAAGAAGAGCGGAGAAGAGCTTTCGCTGAATGAGATCTATAAAAAGGTGAAGGATAGCGTGGTGGCAATTCTCATCAACGGTGAAAACGGCGGAGAGCCGGAATTCTCCGGCTCCGGATTCATCATCAGCGAGGATGGGTATATCATTTCCAATCACCACGTGATCGAAGAAGCCAAAACGGTGAAGGTGATCCTCTCGGATGGGATCACGGAATATAGTGCCAAGATCGTGGGCAGCGATGCGCAATCGGATCTGGCGGTTTTGAAGGTGGAGGCCTCCGGCCTTACCCCTGCGGAACTGGGGGATAGCGATGAACTGGAAGTGGGCGAAACGGTTGCCGCCATCGGCAATCCCTATGGGATGGAACTTTTCTCCACAATGCATAACGGGATCGTTTCGGCTTTGAACCGGAAGCTGGAGATCGGCGGAACCTATATGACGTTGATTCAAACCAATGCGCTGATCAACCCCGGCAACAGCGGAGGCCCCCTGGTGAATGCCTACGGTCAGGTGGTGGGGATCACCTCCTCTAAATTGGTGGCGAACGGATATGAGGGGATCGGCTTTGCCATTCCGTTAAACGACGTGACCGGTCTGGTGGAGGAGCTGATCAACTATGGCTATATCAAAACCCGGGCTTATATCGGGATTCAGGGAAGCGATTTAACGGAGGTCTACGCCGAATACCACGGTCTGCCGCAGGGCGTTTACGTGGTGGAAGTGGATGAAAAATGCGATGCCGCCAAAAAGGGTCTGAAAAAAGGAGACGTGATCATCGGCTTCGCCGGTGAAGAAATTTCCTCGATGGCGGAGCTTACCAAGATCAAGGATTCTTATCACCCCGGCGATCAGGTAACGATCAAGGTCTGGCGTGAGAAAAAAGAGTTTGAGATCACTATAACGCTGACGGAAGCGGTTTCTTAATTTAATTTATGCCCATCTGCCGAAAGGCAGGTGGGCATATTGTTGTATGAGCGGGTGTAAAGATACTTTTAATTCGTTGATGTTGTCCATTGCATTATACGGGCAAAAATGATAGAATAAGCAGGAATAAGGGGATTTTCGCAACGAAAGAAGGTTTATTATAATGAAGAAAATAGCTGAATTCTTGAAAAAGAAGGATATCGAGTTTTCTTGGAAGCGTTATTTTATCGATGCCTTGGGTGCTATGGCGCAGGGTCTTTTTTGCTCTCTTTTGATCGGAACGATTCTGAATACCCTGGGAACGCAATGCAAAATTCCGTTTCTGGCGGAGATCGGCGGCTATGCTTCGGCGATGTCCGGCCCGGCGATGGCGATTGCGATCGGATACGCCTTAAAAGCCCCGAATTTGGTGCTGTTTTCTCTGGCGGCGGTGGGCAGTGCGGCGAACGGCTTGGGCGGAGCCGGCGGCCCCTTGGCGGTTTTGCTGATCGCCATCGTTGCCGCAGAGTGCGGGAAACTGGTTTCCAAAGAAACCAAGGTGGATATTCTGGTAACGCCTCTAATGACCATTCTGGTGGGTGTTGCCCTTTCGGCGTGGCTGGCTCCCGCCATCGGCAAGGGTGCCGGTGCCGTTGGGAATCTGATTATGTGGGCAACGGAGCTGCAGCCCTTCCTGATGGGAATTCTGGTTTCCGTTGTGGTGGGCATCGCCTTAACCCTGCCCATCTCCAGCGCAGCTATCTGCGCCGCCCTTTCTCTGACCGGCTTGGCAGGCGGTGCGGCGGTGGCAGGCTGCTGCGCTCAGATGATCGGCTTTGCCGTGATGAGCTTTCGGGAGAATCGCTGGGGCGGTTTGGTTTCGCAGGGGCTGGGCACCTCGATGCTGCAAATGGGCAATATCGTGCGCAATCCCCGCATCTGGATTCCGCCCATCGTGGCATCTGCCGTAACCGGCCCTCTGGCAACCTGCTTATTTAAACTGCAAATGAACGGCACGCCGGTTTCCTCCGGAATGGGAACCTGCGGTCTGGTGGGGCAGATCGGCGTCTATACCGGCTGGGTGGAGGACGTTGCCGACGGAACAAAGGCGGCGATCACCGCTATGGATTGGATCGGATTGGTATTGATTTGCTTTGTTTTGCCCGCCGTTCTTTGCTGGGCAGGCGGTCTTCTTTTACGTAAGATCGGCTGGATCCGGGAGAATGATTTGAAAATTTAACCGGTTTACATAATATTATTCAGACCCTCTGAAACTACTGTTTCAGAGGGTCATTTTTTTATGAAAAAAAGTTCAATTTTTTTATGAAATACTATTGATTTTTCATAAATATTTGCTATAATTGAAATCAAGGGGAGTATCATTGGGTGCTTAGTGGGTGCTAAGTGGTGTAAAAAATCCCCCAATTTGATTTTTCCGAAGGAGGTGTACGCATGGCATACTTAACCGGTTATTCCGAGCATTTTGTGGATGAAAAAGGCCGGGCGATCCTGCCGAAGAAGCTGAAAGAGCTGATGGGCAGCGATTTGGTTTTAACCCGTGGTCTGGATGAATGCGTATACGTCTTTACCCGGGAAGATTGGAATGCATTTGAAGCAAAGATCGCCCGCCTGCCGATGTCGAAGGGGCGGGATATCAGCCACTTCTTCAATACCTATAAAACGGACGTGGCGGTGGATAAGCAAGGGCGTGTTCAGATCCCCCAGGCTCTGCGCAGAATCGCAGAGATCGAGGGAAACGCCGTGATCGTGGGCAATGGCAACCGGGCGGAAATTTGGAATCCCGAGCGGTTCGCCCGGATGGAAAAGGAATTGGATACCGAAGCCATCGTCAGCGTGATGGATGATATGGATTTCTGATGAAGGTGTTTGAGCACTACAGCGTGATGGCGGAGGAGTGCATCAACGCTTTGCGAATCCGCCCCGATGGGATTTATATCGATGCCACGTTGGGCGGCGGCGGTCATAGCAGCTTGATTGCGGCTCGGCTGAAAGAGGGTCTTCTGATCGGGATCGATCAGGATCAGGATGCGATTTTTGCGGCATCGGAACGGCTGAAGCCCTTTGGAAGCCGTTTTAAGGCGGTGAAATCCAATTTTTCTGAAATCAAAGCGGTAGCGGAAGGCGAGGGGCTTTCCGCCGTGGACGGCATCCTCTTTGATCTGGGGGTTTCCAGTTTTCAATTGGATGAAGGCTCCCGGGGCTTCTCTTATCGGTTCGATGCGCCCCTGGATATGCGGATGGATCGGGAAAACCCCTTGGATGCCTATCAGGTGGTCAACGGTTATTCCCAAGAGGAGTTGACCGAGATTCTATATCGCTACGGCGAAGAAAAAATGAGCCCCCGCATTGCCGCCGCTATCTGCCGCAGGCGGGCAGAGGCGCCTATTGAAACAACGGGGCAGCTAACAAAACTGATCGAAAAGGTGTTTCCCCCCAAGGAACGCTATGGCAATAAGCATCCCGCCAAACGAACCTTTCAGGCGATCCGCATCGAGGTAAACGGAGAGCTGAGGATTTTAGAGCAATCCATCAGGGATGCGGTGGAGCTTTTGAAGCCCGGCGGCAGGATCGCCGTGATGACCTTCCATTCGCTGGAGGACAGAATCGTGAAAAATGTTTTTGCCGATCTGGCACGGGGCTGCATCTGCGATAAGAATATTCCGGTCTGCGTTTGCGGCAGAAAACCGATTTTAAAGCAAATCACTCATAAGCCGATCACGGCAACAGCCGAGGAGCTGGCTGAAAATAACCGCTCCAAGCCCGCAAAGCTGCGAGTATGTGAAAAAATCTGAAGTAAAAAGGAGTTTCCGGCAATGAGAAAATTGAATATCCACGGGATCCGTTGGAGCGTATTGCTCTGTATTTTGGCGGTGCTGATCGTTGGCGGATACCTCTTATACAGCCATATTGCATTGAATAACGTTTCCGATCAATTGATCCGGGCAAAAAATGAACTAACCGCTCTGGAGGGGGAAGCCGGCGCCTTGCAGGTTTCCATCGATACCAAAAACAAAATGGGGGAGATCGAGCGGATCGCCACCGAGGAACTGGGAATGGTTAAAATCGAAAACTACCAGATCCAAACCATCAACCTGCTCACCGACGATACCGTTGAGATCGTGAAGGATGAGCCGAAAAACAATAGCTGGTGGGATGGTGTCGTTGCAGAATTCAATATTCTTTTGGAATATCTGAATTAACGGCTAATATAGTGAAACGAGAGTGGGAATTTATTCTTACTCTCATTTTGCACTTATATGGAAGGATAAATTTTGTCGTTTTTTTCGGTGCAGTACCGAAAAATCAGGGAAAGGAGCGGCTCCATGGGAAAGGGTCCGAGTAAATCAATGGTAACCAGAAGCACCGTTTTACTGGGTGCTTTTGCGGTTGCTCTGATGGTCTGGATGGCGGGAACTTTGGCGAAATATCAGATCGTGAACTATAATTTTTATCAGACCCGGGCGATCCAGCAGCAGACCATGGATACCACGCTCACGCCCGAACGCGGCACCATTTTCAGCCGGAATTACACCGCTTTGGCGGTTTCCGCCCCGGTGGAGACGGTTTATATCAACCCCAAGGGCGTGGATGACGATGACGCTGCAACGGTTGCCCGGGGTCTTTCGGAGATTTTAGGGGTGGATGAAGCCACCGTTCTGGAAAAAACGAAAAAGAATAACTACTATGAGCTGATCAAACGCCGCATCGATTCCGAAACCGCCGATAAGGTGCGTGCTTTTATCGATGAAAACGATTTTACGGGGATCCATTTGGTAAATGATACCAAGCGGTATTATCCCAATAACAGCCTCGCTTGCCATATTCTGGGCTTCACCGGAACGGATAACGTGGGGTTAGACGGCATTGAAAAGATCTATAATGAATATTTGCAGGGCACCAGCGGAAAAATGATCACCGCAAAAAACGCCATCGGCGAGGAATTGCCCTATGAATATGAAACCTACGTGGAGGCGCAAAACGGCAGGAACGTGGTGCTGACCATTGATGAAACGGTGCAGTATTATCTGGAAAAGCATCTGCAATCCGCCCGCCTGGAGCAGCAATGCCTGGAGGGCGCCGCCGGCATCGTGATCAATGTGAAAAACGGCGAAATTTTAGGGATGGCATCCCTGCCGAATTATGATCCCAATCAGTATAATTCCATCACCGATCAGATGATGCTGGAGAAGCTTTCCACGCTGACCGGCGAGGAATTGGAAACCACCACCACCGATTATCGCAATAAAATCTGGCGGAATAAGTGTACGGTGGATACCTATATGCCCGGCTCCACCTTTAAGATCGTCACCCTTTCGATGGCGTTGGAGGAGGGCATCATCAATACCAACAGCACCTATAATTGCCCGGGCTATATCCGGGTTGCGGATCGCTCCATCCGATGCTGGAAGAGCGGCGGGCACGGATTCCAAACCCTCTCTAAAGCCATTCAGAATTCCTGCAACCCGGCGTTTATCACCATCGGCACGCAGGTGGGACCCACCACCTTTTATCAGTATTTCAAAAACTTCGGTCTCACCGAAAAAACCGGCGTGGATCTAACCGGCGAAGCCAGCGGGATCTGGTTCTCCAAATTCCAGGAGGTGGAGCTGGCAACCGCCTCCTTCGGTCAGAACTTTAAAATAACGCCCATGCAGATGATCACCGCCGTTGCGGCGGCGGCGAACGGCGGGAAGCTGATAACGCCCCACGTGGTGCGGGAGATCACGGAAACCCAGGAGGACGGAAGCGAAAAGGTTGTGAAAAGCTTCACGCCCGAGGTGAAACGCCAGGTGATCTCCGAAGAAACCAGCGATCTGGTCTGCGATCTTCTGGAGGAGGTCGTCACGGTGGGCTCCGGTAAGAATGCCTACGTAAAGGGATACCGGGTGGCAGGAAAAACCGGTACCTCCGAAAAAATCGACGTTTATAACGCAACCGGCGAAAAAACCTATATTTCGTCGTTTATCGGGTTCGCCCCGGCAGACGACCCCGAATATGCGGTTTTGGTGATGCTGGATACCCCCAGTAAAAGTGAGATCTACGGCGGGATCATTGCCGCCCCGGTGGCGGGCGATGTGCTGGCGGATATTCTGCCTTATCTGGGCGTTCAGCCCCGCTATACGGCGGAGGAGCTGGAAACCCTGGATATTTCGGTTCCCTCGGTTGTGGATCAAACCGTGGCGAATGCCAAGGCACTTTTGAACGAAAAGGGCATCACCTGCAAGGTGGTGGGCGAGGGCGATACCGTTACCGCCCAATCGCCCGCCGGCGGCAATACGATGCCGCTCAGCGGAACGATGATCCTTTATACCGAGGGCAAAACGCCCAATGAGAATATTATGGTTCCCGATCTTGTGAACTATAGCGTGGCGGGTGCCACCAATCGCATCAAGCAATCGGGGCTGAACGTGCGGGTGGTCGGAAATGCCAATACCGAGGCGACCTCGCTCGTGATTTCCCAATCTCCCGCCGCCGGCGAAATGGTGGCGGAGGGAGCGGTCATCACCATCCGAACCAATAGCTCCGAGGGCGTTTCAAGTATGTAACCCAGTTTGAAATAGGAGGAAAAATGCGGTTATCTGAACTTTTAAACGGTATTGATACAGAGGGCTTTACCGATTGCGAGATCGAGGGGATCACCTGCGATTCCCGGCAGGTGCGGGAGGGATGGCTTTTTGCGGCGATCCCCGGCGGCACCGCCGACGGTCACCGCTTCACCGCAATGGCGGCTGAAAAAGGTGCGGCTGCCATTTTAGCCGAGTATGAAACGAATTGCGGCAAGCCGGAAATCATAACCGCCAATACCCGTTCGGCTTATCAGGCTCTTTGCGCAAACTTTTTCCGCCATCCGGAAAAGGATATGGAATTTTTGGCGGTTACCGGAACCAACGGAAAAACCTCCACCTCTCAATTTGTGAAAAGTATACTGGACGGAATGGGCATCAAGGCGGGCTTGATCGGAACGGTGCATAACCAGATCGGCTCCGAAACCCTTCCGGCGGCGTTTACCACGCCGGAGCCGTATCAGCTTTATGAATTACTGGCTAAAATGAAAGCGGCAGGCGTTCAAACCGTCGTGATGGAGGTTTCCTCGCAGGCGATGGATCAGCATCGGGTGGATAGCCTTCCCTTCCGGGTGGCAGGGTTCACCAATCTGACCCAGGATCATTTGGATTACCATAAAACAATGGAAAATTATCGCCTCGCCAAAGCCCGTCTTTTCGAGCTGAGCGAAAAAAACGTTTTGAATCTGGACGATGAAACCGGCGTTCGGTTTTATCGCCAGTTCGGCGGGCTGACCTATTCCGCAGAATCAAAGGCGGCGGAGCTCTGGGCGGATCAGGTGGAGGTTTCGGTCTCCGGCGTTCGCTATCTGATGCATTTCGGGGCGCAAACCGCTCCGATCCGGGTTTCAACGCCCGGAATGTTTACGGTGCATAATACTCTTTGCGCCGCCGGGATGCTGCTGCAGGCGGGTTTTCCCTTCCAAAGGGTGGCGGAGGGGCTGAATAAAATCCCCCAGGTGCCCGGTCGGGCAGAGGTGATCACGCAGGGCTTGCCCTTCACGGTGATGCTGGACTACGCCCATACGCCGGACGCTTTGGAGAATATCCTCTCCACCCTGCGGGCATTTGCCGAGGGCAGGATCGTAACCCTGTTCGGTTGCGGCGGCGACCGGGATAAAACCAAACGGCCGCTGATGGCGCAGGAGGCGGCAAAGCAAAGCGACTTTTTGATTATTACCTCGGATAATCCCCGCACCGAGGATCCGGCTGAGATCATAAAGGATATCGTGGCGGGATTGGAGGGAACGGACGTTCCTTATATTGTGATCGAAAATCGGAAAGAGGCGATCGGCTATGCCATCGCCCATGCGGAGCCGAAGGATCTGATCCTGCTGGCAGGCAAGGGTCATGAGGATTATCAGATCCTGAAAACGGGAAAGATTCATTTTGACGAAAAGGAAATCGTGAAGGAATTTTTGGAGCAAGTATGAAATTAACGGTCCAACAAATTGCCCAAACCTTGGGGCATCCATATTTCGGCAGAGATTACCTGCTCACCGGCTTTTCCTGGGATTCCCGGGAGATGCAGAACGGAATGCTGTTTGCCGCCATCGTCGGCGAGCGGAATAACGGTCATCGGTATATCCGTGAGCTGGATGAAGCCTATGGGGAGATCGCTTTTTTAACCACGGAGCCTTTGGATTTCAAGCCCCGAAACCCGGTTTTCCAAGTAGCGGACGTGCGGGCGGCGCTGGCAATGCTGGCCAGAGCCCATCTGGCGGGAATGAACGCCAGAATCGTGGGCGTAACGGGGAGCGTGGGGAAAACCACTACCAAGAATTTCATTCTTTCCGCCCTCGCACCGGGGATGAAAGCCTCCGGCACCAAGGGGAATCAGAATAATGAACTGGGCATTCCCGCAACGGCATTGAACGTGGCTGAAAACGACCGTGCAGCCGTGGTGGAAATGGGAATGAGAGGT
>CAZIQE010000043.1:0-2488 GCA_964541385.1 uncultured Eubacteriales bacterium
TTTGCCCTCGGCAAAGGGCTCCCCGAGAGCCAGCAGAAGAAAAATCAAGAGATCCCATCCGATCCCCATATCCGGGAGGGAGCCGATTTTTTGCACGCCGAACAAAGCGGAGAGCATTAACAGCAGAAAAAACGCCATAAAGGCGATGCCCCACCAATTGGAAATCCTTTTCTGCTCCTCCGGGGAGGTCAACGGCGCAAAAACAGCCGCCGCAAGCAGCAATAAAAATAAAGAGAGCCAGCCGCCCGCTTCGGCATACCCCAAAGCCGTTATCCGTGCGGCGATCAATGCCGCCGCCACGCTGAATCCGGCAGAGAGCCATCGAAACTGTTTTTGGGGGAGCGGCAGAAACAGAAAAGCCAAACTGAAAGGAACCAGCAGTAATACACCGGTGAAGGGAATTCTGCGCAGTAAAAACCAGCCGAGTGCCGCCGTTTCCGCCAAGATCAAATTACCGCATCTTTGAAATTTCATAGCCCTCACCCCCTGTGATATAAACCGGCTCCCCTTTTTGATTGAGCCAATCATTCAACGTGTACGTCATTTTCAGCATTTTTGCGCTTTTTGCGATGTCAAGTGATTTTCCTTTATCCCCTGAAAAGACGCTTTCCTGCGGATTTTTCCAATAAAACACCGGTAAATTCCAATGGAAATTTTTGAATTTTCTGAAAAATTCTTCCACCAGGGGTTTCAGCGTTTCCCGATCCCGCTCCGCCAGGATCAAAACCGCCGTATCCCGTAAAAACAGTTCTTTTCCATAGGTACGGGAAAGGTTTTGAATACAATCCTCCAGGTCGTTTCCTTTGGCTTGCACGGTCAATTTGGTTTTTCCCAGATAATTTTCAAAATCCGGCTCAAAGAGTTCAAATTCCGCCGTCAGCTCTCTTCCCTCCATTCGGAGAGCGATCCCCGCCACCTGGATCAGATTATGGGAGTTATAATACGGGATCCGAACCGTTGCGAGTAATGCGCCGATCAAGCAGAGTATTCCTAAAATCAAACGCCCCTTTTTCATTGTTTTTGCCGCCTTTCATTCCGAGAAAGTTGCTTCTGCCGCCAAATCATTTTCCAATAGGGCATCCGGATCAGGGTATCCTGATCGCCGATTTTCCGATCCATCGTATAGAGATACGGAACGCCCAGAGAATTTAATGATGCCAGATGCATCAGGAGATAGATTCCCACGATTGCCACGCCGGGTAAGCCCCAGAAAAAGGCAAGCAAAATGCCTGCCAGACGAAAATAAAACACCGGCCCCTTCAGATCCCTTACCATCAGTCCCGTGGCACCGGAAAACGCCACGATGATCACCATCGGAACGGATACGATCTTGCTGTTTACCGCCGCATCTCCTATGATGATCGCACCGACCACGTTCAGAGCCAGCCCCAAGCCCGATGGCATCCGACTGCCGGTTTCCCTTAAAATCTCAAACGCCAAAAAGAGAATCAGGATTTCCGTTATGGCCTGGATCGGCACCCCGAGGGAGGCGGAAAGAACGGTATAGAGCCAATGGGCGGGCAACGCCTCCGGATGATGGCAAACCAAGGCCAGATAGATGCCCGGGAAAAAAACGGCGATCAGAAATCCCACCAGCCGCAGAATACGACCGATATTCGCATACACAAAATTCTGATAATAATCATCGGGGCTTTGAATGGATTCCGCAAAAATATACGGCAGCGTGATCACCACGGGCGATCCGTCCAGAATCACGCCGATCCGCCCCTCCAGCAGGCGGGAAACCAAAACGTCGGGTCTGCCGGTCGTTCCGACTGTTTTGAAAATGCTGAATTTTCGATCCTGCACCAATTCCGCCAGAATGTTACCGTCCAGAAGACCGTCGATATCGATTTTCCGAAGGCGTTTTTTCAATTCCGCCACCAGCTCCGGATGCACAACGCCATCCAGATAGCAAATCGCCAATTTATTATTGGTGCGGCGACCCAAGTTGATGAATTCACTTTTCAGGGCAGAATTTGCCAGCCGTTTTTTTAAAATCCCCAGGTTTTCCATAATATTTTCATTAAAGCCGTCCTGGGGACCCATCAGGCTTCCTTCCGATTCCGGAACCTGAACGCTTCGGGTGGAGATGCCTTTTGCATCAATGATCAGGCAACGGTCTGCATCCCCGATCAAAACAACGCAATCGCCGAAGCATAGCTGACCGATCGCCGTTTTTGCATCGGCACACACCTCCACGCTATGGTTATTGATGCCGCCGACCATTGCCCCCTCCGGGCTGGGTTCATAGCGCTGCGTTGTTAGCGGCAGGATCACGTCCCGGTCTGCAACGTCGTTATCGACCATCGCCGCCGACGCCAGAACCACGATCTTCACTTCCGGGAAATACGGATTGACGACCCATTTGATCCTTAAAGTATCGTCCCGCTCCAAGGCGGTTTTGATCAAATCCAGATTTTCGTTAAATGATGCTTTAAAATTCATATGCTTCCTCCTGATTTCAGTATCGTCTTCCCCGAAAGCA
>CAZIQE010000044.1:0-22419 GCA_964541385.1 uncultured Eubacteriales bacterium
GGTTTCGCACCCTTCGCAGTATCTTTGGAAAGAATATGGATGGCATCAATATCGGCAGCAGGATAAATCTTTTTAATGAGATCCAAGCTGAAATTGAAATCATTCGAAACAGTTCCAAGCTCAATCTCTGCGTCCCGGATGATCGATAAAGCGGCTTCCGTATCTTTATTATTTTCATAACTCACGATAAAAACGCCCACCGCCTGCTTATGATAAGCCACGTAGACCGGGAATCTGGTATCGCCCAAATCAAGTTTACATAACTTTTCCGGGATTTGGATATTGAATTCACGCATCATTCCTGCATTGCCGACTAAAAAAAGCTTGCTATGAATCAATCAGGAATAGCCCAGTCCCTGATGGAGATAAATATCATCCGCCCGAGGCAAATCTACTGTTTTGGGATCAACCATTTTCAAGAATAAATGTCTATACGGTGCTTGGATCTCTTTAAACAAAGCGGCAACGTAGGTAATCAGTTCATCGATCCGCAGATTTCCGATTGCTTTGATTCCCTGCAAAAGAACAGATTCCTCCCCCATCAGTTCTGCATCGCTCAGAACCAACAAATCGGAATCTTCTAAACTTTTTGCAGATTCAGCCGAAGTTAAAATGCCGCCGGATTTACGTATTTTCTTTCCATTTAAAGCAATGCTTTTACCGAAAAAGTATCGGGAAAAGAAGGGTGTTATGATCGATAATGATGCGGCGGGGAAAATAACCGCCTGGCGAATTCCCGTCAGCTGAGAAACCGCAACCGTTCCGGCGATCACCAATAAAAGAAGAATAAAATTAATCCGATAAACGCCCTTGTCCCATTCGTAATCACTAAAGCTGTTCTCAATATAAGCGGAAACCAGTTTGGTTCGATGAATATAGGTTGCTCCCCTGCCGACGTCCGTTTCCAAAATCAGGCGATTATTCAATTCACAGGCAACAGGCTGCGTTGCAGTCAGCTTTTCTCCTTTTGCCGAAATCATCTTGAAATTTTTCTGAATATTCGAAGCGATCATCTTTTTGGATCGGATGTTATACCATAAGCTTAAAGTTAGTAATGGTTCGAAGTTCATTGTTGCGCCGATCCATTCGGGTTTAAATAGCGCAATGATCCTTATGGCAACAATGGATAACCAAAGGAGCGCCAATAATCCGTCCGTATCCAGACCGGCTTTTATAATTTTTGAAATTCCCTGAATAAAAATCCCCGAAAACAATAATGCAATAACACCGTCAACCGTAATCCAGGCTATTTGAAACCAAATACTATCCACGTTCCCGCCGAACAATGCAGGCTTAAAACCGGCGATAAACAAATATAGGGACGCACAAACCAGTAAAAAAGCGGCAAAACCTTTAACAGCCATTTTGCCCACCGTGTTTTTCAAATCACGGTAGATTTCTTCGATCTCATCTTCGGATTCAAACTCCTCAATATCCGGGCGGGCATCATCGTAAAGCGGAGAGGTTCCTATTTCCGCCTCCTCCTTCGTTTCATCCTCATCCCCATCCAGCATCCGCTTCAAAGGATTTTTCGATCGAATTTCGCTTTTTGCCTTATGCTCCTCTTTCACCTTGTTAAAGATATCCTGGTCGACGACAGAATCGGAATCTGATTTTTCTTCATTTCGGTTGATCAGATCTCGGGATGAATCGATCAATTCCGTATCATCCCGCATGGAATCGATTTTTTTAATTATTTCCTCAAAATAGGCTTCCTGCTCGCGAGTATCAAAGCTCATTTTAATTGCTCCTTAACGTTGTTTGGATATTTCTTGCATAATAACAGCGGCCGCCACCGATGCATTTAAGCAGGAAATCCTTCCCTTCATCGGGATCCTTACAAAAAAATCACATTTTTCACGGAGTAGCCGTGAAATGCCGGATTCCTCACTCCCGACAACCAATGCAACACCGCCGGAATAATCCTGCTCATAATAAAGGTTTTCGCCTGCCATATCGCAGCCGTAAACCCATATATTTTTTTCTTTTAACTCTTCAACCGCCTGCACCAGATTTGCAACCCGTGCAACCGGGACATAGTGCATTGCACCGCCGCTGGCTTTCGCAACCGAAGGGGTCAGGCCAACTGCTCGGCGTTTGGAAATGATCACCCCGTGGGCACCGAAAGCATCTGCCGATCTTATAATAGCCCCCAGATTATGGGGATCCACGATCTCATCGGCAATGATGATAAAAGGAGTCTCCCCTCTCTCCTCAGCGATTTTCAGTATATCCTCTACCGATGCATATTCCTTTTCGGCACAATAGGCGATCACGCCCTGATGATTCACGTTCGGCGCTTTTTTATTGAGAGCCGCAAGATCAGTATGAATAATGGGAATACCTTTTGCTTTGCAAAGCGCAATGATTTTTTTAAAATGGTCGTTCTTTCCCTCACCGGAAATATATACTTTATCCACCGGGGTATCGGAGGTCAGTAATTCCGTAACGTTATTTTTACCATATACAAGCTGCGTATTTTCCATCCTTTTTCTCCTAAAACGATTATCGATTCCATTATACTACAAAATAAAAGAAAATACCACCGAAAAATTAATCTTTCGATGGTATTTTTATCTAATACAAATAATCGAGAATAATTGCGCAAACGAGAGGCAAAAAAGAAAGCAAAAGGGCAACCAACCAACCGCCGGATACACACGCCAGCGAAAGGAAGGAAAGCAGAATTGAAAAGATAAGACCGATCACTTCCGTTCGATTAATGCCCTTCGTTTTCCAATGCACTATCGCAAAATAGCAAGCAAGTAAAACGGCGGAAAATTCCAGCGTGAATAAAGCCGAAGGATGATCGGATATCGCACAAATCAATCCGAAAGCGCCGCAAAAGAAGCCTAATAATAAGCTCCTTCGGCTTTGCGTGCAGTTTTTAACGCTTTCAACTAAAAAGAAGCAAGGAGCCAGCGCAATAACCGGCAGTAAAAGAAGCGGGATGATCATTCCGGTTACCGGCTGTTCATATAAAAACATCGGTAATACGCAAAGTGCTCCCAGACTAAAATAGATCAGCAGAAAATTAAAGCAGCGTTTAATTCCGCAAAACATACACTTGATCTGATAAACCAAATCCCAAAGATGGACGTGCTCATTTATAATGATCTGGGATTGTTCACGGTATAAAGGAGCCGAATCTTCAAACACGACCGGGGTATTCCGATTTAGGTAAGCCAGCGAATATCCTCCCTCTTCGGGATACTGATTGACCAAGCCGGAAAAGCCATAGAAATTCATTAATGCATTGTTCAGCTCCTCGGAATAATCGGAGATCAAAATCGATTTCAAATTTAACCGCTTGAATTGAGCCAGCCGTTCTTTTAACTCATTCCCCCATTCAAAGGAATAAATCGGCATACCGATTAATTTCATTTTTCCCATTAAAGATTCCGTTTCCAAGCGACCGGGGACATAATCAAAGGCATAGCTTACCATAAAATATACCGCTTGTCCTGCCGCCTCTGTTTCATGGATCAAAGCCATTGTTTTATCATCTACAGATGAAAGATAGGGCAACATCTTTTGCCAATATCCGATTGCAATCAAAACCGACTTTCCGCCCTTTGCAAAAACGCTGAAAAGATTGCCCTTGTCATCCTCTTTATGCAAAAAGACCGGGTACTGCTTACGAGCCGCTTCAACATTCGCATAATGGATAAAAGAATTCAAGTCCTCATCTTTACACAAGGAATAATATATGAAATTCTCTTCATCGGTACCGCAAATCGGCAAAATTTCCTTCAAACGAAAGTTTTTTTCTGCTAATTTTTTCCCTTCAAAATACAAATTTTTCTCACGGTTAATGCGATCAAAAGCCTCAATATTACGGATTATAATGCCCTCTTTCAGCAATCGCTCTGCCTTACGGTAATAAGTCCATTCCGTTAATGCGGAAATCGGATTAATAATGATAACCGAAAGCAGAAGCCCCATAATTAAAAAAGCATCAATGATCCGAGACGAAACAAATACAACGATCAAAAGGCTGAAAATCACCAGCAACAGAAACGTATAGCAAAAAATTTGCCCCAGATTATGCTGGCGGTTATAAAAAAATGATCTTTGCTCTTTTTTCTTACGGCCGCCGGTTTTTTCAACGTAACAATCCTTCCCCAGCGCAACCACTAACGCCGTTCCGCTTCCCTCTGTTATCGACGACCCCTTCCACAGCATATTTTTTTGATTTTCGGGCAAAATTCCATCATCCATCAGAATTTCATCGGTCTTTTCGCTGGGAACAGAAGTGGAAAAAACAGTAGCTTCATCCGCCAAAAGGTGATCGGCTTTAATAATTCGGGCATCGCCATACAGCAAAACACCGGGCTTTAATAAAAGCACGTCGCCTATTTTTAATTGATCCCGTGAGATTTTAGTCGCTTTTCCATCCCGAATAACCTCCACCCAAGGAACACTTTCACTAATGCGTGCCAGATACCGGTTTTTATAATAGAACAATACAAAACAAGCCGCAAAAAACATCAAAACAGACAGAATAAGCGATATGATTGTCCACATAAAAACGTGGCGATTACCGTTTAAAACTGAAAAAACGCCGGCAATGATATAACTGATCAAAATAATAACGTCTACAAAATAAAACTGTCTTCTGAAAAACAGAAAAAATTCCTTAAAAGACAAAAAATGCTTTTTTCCTTTTTTATTGCTTATATCAGTTTCAAGATGATTCAGGCCATCGTTGAGATTGGTTTGAAAAGCCGCTTCAAGAGATGGATGATCCATTCCATATATTTGCATAGATTTCTCCTGTGTTTTTTATTTTATTATACATTATTTTTATCAAAAAGTAAATAATAATCCAAGAATCGACCATACTAATATCAAATAAGGAAAGGATGATGAACGATGAAAAACACAAAAACGATGATGTTATCGATAGCAGCCGGTGCGGCACTCGGCGTTGCGGCCGGTGTTTTTGCAACAAAATCAAAGCCGAAGAAATGTATGACGAAAACCGCCGGTAATGCAATCAAGGCAGTTGGCAATTTCGTTGAGCATATGAGTTTTTAAAAAAGGCACCGACCGCAGAAAATGAGTGAATAATAAAGTGACTACCTATTTTTGTTGTAAGATGAAAGGGGTAGTCACTTATCTTTTTGATTGCTCTTTTTAAAGGTAAAAACTCGGCTGATGCCGAGTTTTGAATGGAATTTTCTGCTATCCGCCAACTCGACCGCTTGCAGTATCACATACAGCGTCGGGTCGAGTTGACGAATTCGGCACTCTTTTTGAGAGTCTCTCAGCGTGTCAAAAATAGAGTTTTTTTGACACGCTGAAAAGACCCGAAACTGACGTTTCGGGTCCTTTTTGAGAAAATTAACCGACAATACCGCTCCGTGCGATCGATTCTGTAAACTTTCTTTGCAGAATAATAAACATAATCAACAACGGAGAGATATAGAGAATAATACCGGCACGCAGAATCGGATACAAAGACAATGCGTCTGCGCCACGGTATGCGCCGCCGTAACCGGTCATATTCGCATGCATATTTCCTAAAGCGCTTGGCAACGTTTCAATGTTCGGCAAGAACATCGGAACGGTATAATAATCGTTCCAGTACCAAACAAAGCAGAATAAGAATACGGTTACAAATGCAGGTGCGGCATTGGGAACCAAAATGCGCAGGAACGTTTTCATAGCACCGCATCCATCGATATAGGCAGCTTCTTCCAATTCCTTGGGGAAACCGGAGAAGAACTGGCGATATACAAAGATGAACAAACCGCTCTTTATGCCGGAAGCAAATAATGCAGGCAGAATAAAGGACCACAACGAATCCGTCAGATCCAGATATGGTTCGTGGATCCATCCAAATGAATGCATTGCAGTTGCAATATACATCGGATCAAATTGACGGAAGCTGGTATACATAGGAACCATAATGGTGGAAGGCGGCACGATGATGGTTAAAAGAACCAGGAAAAACAGTAAGCCTTTTCCACGGAACTTAAACCGAGCAAAGCCGTAACCTGCCAGGGCGCAGGAGCAAACCTGCAGGATGGTGGGCCACAAAGCAATGTTCACGGTATTCTTTAAGATCTCAGGGAATTTCAGTACCTCCCAGGCATCTTTAAAGTTATCCAAAGTAAAATGCTTCGGAATATAAACGATCGTTGTGTCGTACATATCGTTAACAGAACGAACCGCCTGAGATAAGCTATAGATCAGAGGATAAAGAATAATGTATGAAAGGCCGATCAGAATTAAAGCGATTGCAAAATTTGCAATGATTTTTGCTAAAACAAATCCCCACATTCTGGTATCGGCGCTTTTCCGGTTTTTACCGAATTGATGTTTAAAAGCTTTAATAATACGCATTCTATTCTCCTCCTTTCTTAATTTGAATTCTTGGTAAGGATCTTATAGATCAGGAACACCACAGCCAAGATGGCAAAGATAACGGCAAAGAACGACCAGGAAGCGGCCGCCGCTCCGCCAAAGTTAAAGGAAGCGTTGATAAAGGAATCAATTTGTCGCAAAACCTGGTTATCCGTATCGCTGAAGGTATCAACAATCGTATACACAACGTTTACGAGAATGATGGGAGCAACGTTCGGGAACGTGATCAACCAGAACGTTTCCCAAGCAGTTGCACCTTCCACGTCGCTTGCCTCATAAAGCGAGGGAGAAATTCCCTGCAGAGCGGCAAGGAAAAGCAGGATCTGGATACCGGAATCCCAAACCACGTCGAAAATCCGGTCTGCAACCATTGTCATATACTCTGTTAACGTTGCATTCAAGCCCAAGCTGGTTAAGAATTCGGTGGCATTCGCAACCTTAAACAACACGCCGTTATTCACTTCCCCTTCCAATACTGCATTCGCATCGGACTGGGCGTTAAACGTTGTCATAACCACACCGGTGGTTACAATAACGGGCAGGAAGAAGATGGCACGAACAAGACCACGGCCGACAAACTTCCGGTTAATTAAAACTGCAACAAACAAGCTGAAGATCAAAACGATCGGAACGTTAACCAAAAGATCGGTGAACGTACTGATCAAGCCCTTTAAGAAGGAGGCTCCGCCGGTCAGCAGCTCTTTATAGTTTTCCAACCCGACCCAGGTGCAGGCATAGCCTTCAAACACGTCAACCTTTGAGAAGGAATATCTCAAGGACTGGAAGCAAGGCACCGCAAAGAAGAGCAGAAAACCGATAAACCAGGGTAAAACAAACATAAAGCCGGTGAAAGCCTGTTTGGATTCATAGGAGATAGAATGTTTGCGATTGGAAGATTTTTTCTTTTTCTTCGCTTTTCCTTTATTAGATACGGCGACAGCAGAGGCTCCAAGCGCACCCATACCTTCTTCGGCGAGAGAAAGCTCCTCTTGCTCATTGACACCAGCTCTTTCTTCCAAAGCCCCCAATTGATCGGATGAAAGCATAGAAAATTGTGCAACGACCTTTGCTTTTTGTTCGGGGCTCAGATTTTGCGCTTCTGCTTCTTCAACGATCTTCCTTTCAATCGCTTCAGCCGCAGCTTTAATAATTTCGTCTTCCTTTGCCTTTTTTGCGGCACGAAGTGCTTCGATCTGCTCCGGCGTCATTCTGGCAAGCCGTTCACGAGCGATCTCTCTGGCACGAGACGGATTCTGCTTATCAATAATAGCAGCCGTCCGCTTATTGAAATCCTTTTTGGATTCCATGGTCTCTTCCACTACTTCATCAGGTTCAGAAGTTTCAACCTGAGCTTCCAACATTTCATCATTCATTTCCATGTTTTGATCACTCATACGTTTGCACCTCCTACCACAGTAAAGTTACGTGCCGGAACAGCCACACCGTTCACGGTAGCATCGCCGGTACCATAGTTTACGTATACACGAGCTCCATTGCTGAAGGTAGTGACCTTCAAGGTATCGGACACGATTTCAAAATTCGAAATTGTACTATTGCCAACTGCATCATAAACCGGCTTCAACCGATTATAGTTTGCAACCATATCATCATAATGATCATCCAATGCGCAAGCATAAGAAGAAGTGAAGCTGGTATTATGGAAAGCGCTGGAATCCGCATCCATCAGCAAGTAATACAAGCTCATACCGGTTTCTGCCAGCTTCAGGATCAAGGTATCTTCTTCGGAATCCAGATTTACCGGCATACTTGCCAGGTTCGCAAAACCACGGAAGACAATCTGATAGAACGGAACCTCCTGCTGAGAAATATTGCTATGGCTTCCGTAAACGGGAGCATCAACAATATTATCCACATAAGGAGCAGCATAGCCGTTGCCGCCCATTGTGCTGACAATGCCTTCATTCCCAACTTTTTCGCCGGCTGCCTTATAGATCGAAGTCATAATCTTTTCGGCTTCATCACGGGTAGCCTCGTCTTTCAGATTATAAGCACAATACAACGTTGCACCGATGGAATTAAAGGAGAAGCTCTTCAATTCACGTTTGCCGGCGGCTTTCATAAAATCGTTTGCATATCCAAGCATATAATTCGGATTAATCAACTGATTGGAGAAGCTGTTTTTATCCAAAGCACCGCCCGCAGAAATTCTGCTGGAAAAGATTGTTACCGGAGCGGAATCAAGTCCGTATGCGGTATTCTTAAATTTCTTAACGGCAGAGGTACCGTTATAAAACGACTGTAAATCAGCATCAAAGCTCAACAAGAAGTTGTTTTCACCGGCTTTGGCGACCAATTTCTTTAAATCTTTTTTGTTCCCCAATTTCCTGTTTAAGGAAAATTTGGGATCAATCGTCGATTCAAGACCGCCGCCGTTACCGCCGATATAGTTGATGTACGCCTTATTAACAGAGCTTGCCTTCAAGCGTTCAATCAGCTCTGATGCTTCATCATAAGTCGTCAGCTCCTCGGATCCGGTATAAGGAATACCGAGGAAGTGCATCGATTTTTTAACAGAGCCATACAGCCCGATACACAACGAGTTGGAAACGGAATCCTTAACCGGCTGCATTCCCAATTCGTCGATCAAATACTTACGGTATCTTTCCGCCATACCAATATAAGACGCATTTTTACCGTCTAATAAATAGATGCGGGAAATATAGTTTTCGGGAAGCTCATCACTATAGTAAACGCCGCTGCCGCCGGTACCGGTAGAGCTTCTTCTGCTTTGAGTATCCCGGATGTTTACCGTAGAATAGGCTACATTATAGCTATTCTTATAGCCGCTGATATAACTCCGCATTTCGCTAACGGCAGCCCCGCTTTCAATCAAGTTCATATAGGCTTCGCCGTTTTTAACGATTCCGTAAACAGGCAATCTGAACGGTTCGTTATTGTTAACGAAATAATTCTGGAAAGCAACCTCCGTGGGGTTCGAAGCAAAGAAGGAGGTTTCAGAGTTTGCACCGAATTCGAAAGAGTTCTGAATACCGGAATTGAATTCCATCAAGGATCCCGTGCCGTCCGGAATAAATGCATAACCGGTATCCTTAACACCGCCGGCGCCAAAGAAGGGAAACAATTGTATGAATAACAACCGGCTATCGCCCAACTCCTTGATCTTATCGATCATCAATTCAACGTGCAGATAATCCTCTTTCAAGGAAAGACGGATCGGAATGGTAAAGTTGGTGCTCGCTTCTTTAAAATAGAACGTTAGAATATAGTCATCACCCTGACGCTCGGTAATAACGGCGGCTTGATCGGAATTCATATATAAGGTGCTGAATCCGCTGGTGATGTATTTGATCTGAATCTTTGCATCCAACTCTTCATAGGCATCGCCCTGAGCCAAAGGATCGGATTTCCAATCAAGGGGATTGGAATACCAGATTGTTCCGGTTTTAATATTCATTACACCGAAATCACCGGTATTAAAATCAATATATAAGGCAAGATTCTTATTCTCATTAACCAAGGTATAATTCTCGGCACCGGGGATGGTAGCGGGGGCTGCGGAAGCACTCACCGCAAACACGGTTACACAAGAAAGGATCAAGGTTAAGGTTAACATAAACGAAATTATTTTTTTCATCGTAATCACCTGCTCCCTTCTTATGCCAATATACGAATTCTACACTCGGTGTAGACGGTAATGATGAACACGTACAATTGCTGAACCAAAACTACAAACAAGAAGATCAGGAAGAAAATGACTGCCATTGCAACCAGGGAAAGAAGCAGATTCCCCAACGTTCCCATAAAGGTGTAGTTATGAATAACCATTGCCCCGTAGAAGATCAAAACAACAAACCAGATGGTCATACAGGTTCCGAGGATACTAACAAAAACGTATTCATCCGTAACCAATACACGGGACATCAAGGTGCTGAAAAGGTTAAAAGCAATCAAAGGAATCAAGCTGTAGCAGGCCAATATATAGATATCAACCATTCTGCCCTCGCCGTTCAGCAAGGTACATAACGCCCAGTTTGCAACCACAAATAAAAGAACCAAAACACCGGAGGTACACAGGGTGATTAGGATATTAAAATCCTTAATCCTCAAGTTTGAGTAAATAAAGCCGGTTCCCACTTCTTTAATAATGGCGGAAACAGAGTACGCAACCAACAACAACGTTGCATAAAACACAGAGCCGTTCTTTTTGTGTTTCAGATCCTCGATCGTTTCAACCGGATGCGTCAGAATCAGAAACGGATTCTTTTTACCGGCAATAAAATGCGAATAAAGGAAATTAAAAAACGTTAAAACACTATTCCATACTTTCTGCAATGTCATCATTATCACCTCCCTGCTTTTTATTTTTAATTGCTTTCATAATTGATTTTCCGAAAAAGCGCCAAAGAATGAACAAGATTACAAGAACAAGAATTGAAGTCATAATCAAGCTGAAGTAATTGCCGATTACCTGTTCCCTATATAAGGAGAAGGAATCTTGATAGTTCATTCTATCATTGGCAATCTCAAAATGCTTTAAGGCTTCGGCATACTTTCCTTGTTGATAATAAACCTTACCAATGCCGATATGTGCGAGTTCACAGTTTGCGTTGCTCTTCAGAATCTCAACCCAATAATCTTCAGCATCGGCATAAAGCCCGGCGTTATAAAGAACAATGCCTTCGTGAAGTGTTCTGCCGTAATCGGTCAAATCAAAAACCGTTAAAGAACCGTAGTAGCTATCCAATACCAGGGTTTTAGTTCCGAGCTTTGCAACGGCAATCGGCGTATTAAATAAGCCTGCCTGATTTCCTTTACCGCCATAGACAAAAGTCATATTACCTTCGGAATCATATTCAAACACCTTACAAAGGTTGCTATCCAGCATGGTAATAAAGCCATCGTCTACAACGGCAACGTCCTTGAAGATGTTACCGAAACCGGCGGTAGAGCGTCTGATCAGGTCGCCGTACGTTTCAGATAAGGTCGTACTGATCTTCTGAGTGCTCTTGGCTGTGGGATCCAGGATATTTGTACCCTGGAAGTTCATTTTCACCAACTGATTGGTATTCGATTCACCGGAGGAAGCAATAACCGCATAGGCAAAACCGTATTTATCGACAACAAGGTTTTCAAATTCGGTCGGCACGTATGTGACGAAGATCACGTCGGCATCATTGCCGAGGATGGCACGGTAGAATTTTCTCCAAGCCAGGTTAACCAAATCGCTCAACGTCATCTGCACATCAGGGGCACCGAAATAACGCTGGAACACCCCTTTTTCGTTAAATTCCATAATACCGTCCAGGGTACCGGAGCCGATCACGTAAAGAGACATATTTTTTGCGATGGCTACTTTGGAGGGCTTAAACTTCCCCGTAAACAAATCGGATTTAGGAGCACCGATCGTTTGCACGATCTTACCGCTCTTATCTTTATCCAATTTTAATACCTGGCAATTACCGGTATCACAGACATAAATATAGCCGTTTTTATCAACCACCAGGCTTTCGGGCAACCGCATCGTGTAAGGATGACCGTTTGCCGTTAAGGTAGTCAACGTTTTGATAAGTTTAAAGTTTTCATCAAAAATATGGATGCGGGCTTCATTCGCACTTCCGTGCAAATCCAAAATATAGACTTCATTTTGGGGACTAACGTAAACGTCGGTTGCGTTGGACAAATCCCCTACTCCGAGATCTCTGCCGTAAAGAACGTCCACCGGAGAATATCCGGAAGGTGTTACTTCTGCTTCACCGTAATAGTTAAAGTTATAACTATTAAAAGCAACGTAGGCAGAGGAAGGCAAAACGAACATTGTTGAAAGGATCACAACAGTAATCAATACTGCGCTGATTTTGCAAATTTTTTGTTTCATTTTACGCACCCCCTCTTAACCCTTAATACCGGCATGAGCCATCGTCTTAACCGTACTGCTCTGAGCAAAGATAAAGAAGATAATCGGCGGGATCATCATAATAACAGAAGCAGCATATGCTTCACCGGCACGAGCCACACTACCGGCAGTAGTGATCTGGCTCAATGCCGTGGGCAGGGTTTTTAAGGTCTCTGTATAAATATAGGAAGAAGAAGTTGCATTCCAGTTCCGCTGGAAGGAGAAGATTGCCAGCGTCAGCCACGCAGGCTTAACAGACGGCATCACAATCCCCCAAAGGATCTTCCACTCATTTGCGCCGTCTATTCGAGCCGCTTCAACCATTGCATCCGGAACCTCCGCCATACTTTGTTTTAAGAGGAAGATACCCATTGTTGCGCTGATTTCAGGCAGCCAAAAAGCAAAATACGTATCGATAATTCCCAAAGATGACATTACCAAATAAACCGGAATTTCAGTAACGCCGCCGGTAAACAGCAATGACCATACAACCAGATTGAAGATCGCTTTTTTGCCGGGGAATTTATTTTTTGCCAAAGGATAGGCAGCCATAGCGGCGGAAAAGATATGAATCACTGTTCCAACGATCGTATTCAAAACAGAATTGAATACGTATCTGGAGAACGGTACCCAAGAAGTGGAGGTTAAGTCAAATAACTTCTTGAAGTTCATAGCGGTGGGGTTCTTGGTGAAGAACCGGGGCGGGAAAATAAAGAGTTCGTTGTAAGGCTTAACTGACTGCACAATTGCATAAATCAAAGGGAGTGCCATAATACTTGCGTAAATTATAAGCAGCAAATAGGTCGAAATATCGCCAACAACAGAAGCTTTTGTTCTTCTAAGTTTTGTAGACATATTATATTCACTCTCCTTTCATTAATCATGTGAAAACCGCTTAAGCAGTTTATTAACAACAACCTTGGTCAGCACCATCATTGCAAACAGTACAACTGCGATTGCCGAAGCATAACCTAATTCAAAACGGGTATTACCGAAGTCGGCAATATGCAGAACCAGAGTATGACCGGCATAATCAACAGACGGGAAGCCCAAAAGTGCAGTAGAGATACCGCCGACTGCGAAAGCAGAAGCGATCTGCATAACGGCACCGAACATCAACATACCGCCCATCTGAGGAAGCGTGATATAGAAGAGCTCCTGCACTCTGTTGCGCACACCGTCGATGGCGCCGGCTTCCGCAAGAGAGGGATCCAGATTCTGAAGACCGGCAACGAAGGAAAGGAAGCCGGTACCCAGAGAACACCACAATTGAACGAAAATCACGATATCCAACATATAGTTTGTATTGGTCAGCCAGGCGATCGGCTCGCTGATAATACCAACATTCATCAGAACAGAGTTCAAGAGACCGTACATATCTGCGCTGAATATATATTGGAAGATAAAGTAGATATTCGCCAGAGTAGGTGCATAGAAAACAACGGTAAAGAACGCTCTCCCCACGGGAGGCAGATCATTAATGAACCAGGCAAAGACAAAGCAGAGTAAATAACTGACCGGTCCGGTGATGATTGCAAACTGCAAAGTGTTTTTCAACGCAATCATAAATACGCTGTCTTCCAAAAACATTCTGAGGTAGTTATCCCACCCCACAAAAATGGGGGTATTCAAGATATCGTATCTTGTGAAGGATAAAACAACAGAAGCGCCAATGGGTAAAACAGTAAACAAGAAGAAGAAAACCAGAAACGGCAACATCAGGAAATAGTTGATCTTATTATCACGAATCTGTTTCCAGGTGAAGGCCATCCGCTCGGAGAAAGTTAAATTCTTCTTTTTTAATAATTCAATTTCTCTTTGTTTAGCAGTTGCCATTATTTTCTCGCCTCCTCCGGTACAGAGAGATTATATTCGGAGCGTTTCCGCCAAATCTCTTCATTAATCTGTTGATTATAATAGAACATCTTTTCACGGGGATTTGCATGGTTGTTGGTAACACTACGGAAAGCGTTTGTTAAGTTACGGCTTACATAGTAACCGCCAACCAGCTCGGGATTTTCCCGTACCCAGCTACGTTGTTCCTGAATAATTTGAGCCTCGCTCACAGACCACTTGATTTTATCAAAGGAATTGATATTTGAAGTGGTGTATCTGGCAACGGAACCGATTGCCATTTCAATACGGTTACCGTAATCGGCAGAAATTTCGTCTGAAGTCCACCATTTCATAAAGGTCCAGGCATCTTGAAGCTGCTGCTCGGGATTCTTGGCTTTATCGATGGTTCTGGAAACGATCATACATCCGCTCATACCGGTAGACTCTTCGGTACGGTTGATAACACCGGTTTTTTCATCCAAGATACCGGGGATCGGAGCAACGTCCCAAAGTCCGTCCAGCTCAGGGGCGGATTCCTGCAAATAAGTAATATTACCGTAGCCAACAATAACCAACGGCATTTCACCGCTTCTGAAACGGCTGTACCAGTTATAGTCCACAGGTAAGTCATACTGCAGGAAGTAGCGAGTCCATTTTTCAAAAGCATTAATAGAATATTGCTCGGTGAGATTCGTGGCGGAGCCGTCATCCGTATAGGGGGTGTGACCGCCCTGCATCAGAAGCTTATAGAAACCGGTTGCACCGTCGATACCAACGGTCATATTGTTTGCCTGAATAAAGGGAAGAATATTATCAAATTCGTCCCACGTATTCGGAGCCTTGATGCCTAACTCTGCAAAAATGTCCGTGCGATAGAACATCAGATCAAAGTTCTGGGTTTCCGGAAGACCGAAAACTTTTTTGATATGGGTTCCGTTACTGTCGGTTGTATTCAGCGTATACGGAGTCGTTGCGTATTTAGAGAACCGTTTGGTTACGATCTCTTCATAATCCGGAAATTGGCTGATATCATAAACCGCATTACGAACACCCAGGTTCATCGGCTCAGAACGGCTGACGTGCAATGCGATATCAGGACCGCGTCCGGCAACAATCGCCTTGGATAAGATACCCAAAGGAACCAGACCGACGTTTACGGAAATATCCGTTTCCGGCGTGAAATAGTTATCGCAGAGTGTTTTAAGAACCATTGCCTGGTCACGGCCGGTACCGACCCATACGGTCAAGGAACGACCGGATTTGCTGGCCGCACCAACGGAGGTATAATCATCCACAAAGGAGGACCAGAACGCACGGCACTCGTGAGAGAATTTTTCCCATACGTTAGCAGTTTGTCTGGTGCCCTTGATTCCTTCGCCGGTGAAGATCATTTTATCAATCTGTAAAGGCTGGTTACGCAAGCCAAGCATCCAGGTGCTGAGTGTACTGATATTATCTTTAAAGGTAGAAAGACGGTCGGGAATGGTATAGGGAGCCTTGATGAAATCGGAAAGCTGCTTCTTCATCGTGGTTAAAATCGTGGCAGCACCCAACGTACCATTCAATTCAATCACCTGCTCTTCAATGGATACCATATCATCGTAAACTTCGGAGAACATATCCAGAAGGCCGGCGATCTTTTTCTGCAATTCATAGTCACGGTAAGTATCCGGCGTGGTACCGGTCACTATAATAATCTTACGGTAAATATAGTTCAGCTGATATACAACGTCTTCGGTTTCACGGCTCACTTCAGCCATAGGACCGATGACACCCTCCAAAGTGAAATCGTGTTCACCGGCAGTCAGATAGAACTTATAAGCGAAGGATTTTCCTTCCTCATCGACGCCGCTAAGCTTCTTATATTGATAGCCGATCCCATAAGGGAAGCCGATCCGTTCGGCTTCGGCAAAAGGAACCTTGCCATCGATATAAATCCGTCTGTAGGAAACAGAGTCCTCCACAAAAGATTGACGGTAGCGAACACCGATCGTATAATAACCGTCTTCCGGAACCTTGATCTTCCAGTTAACGGCCTGACCGTTACCGTTCCAGTTTTCACCGCCTAAAACGTTCAGCCGTGTTTTGCTGATGCTATAGGGAGAAACCTTCGGATCGCTCCGGTCGTAAGCCGGCTGGATCAGAGATTCGCTCTTATCGACATAATCTTCCGTTTCCAAAACAAATTCTTCTTCGGCATCAACGGCGCCTTTGGCATCGTTAGCGGCGATATAATCATTATAAGAGATCTTCTCGCCATCGTTATAGAAACGAATGGAATCCAAGGCAAGAATACCGGTTACAAAATCCAAAGTGATGGTGTGTTGGCCGGAAGTCAAATAAAACTTAACGGCATCATCATACACACCGTCCGGATCACGAATATCTTTCGTCAGCCATCTGGTGCGCTCGATCTGCTTGGAATAAAGCTGATTTCCGATGCTGTCAAGCTTAATTTCCTCATCCTCATCGGTCCAATTCCGCTTAAGACCGAAACGGGCGGCATCGCTATGAGGCAGTTTGCCATCCACCTTGATGGATAACTCATAATCTTTTCCGTTGCCGTCTCCCAATAAGGGAAGGTAAACCAATTCCAACGCATACATTCCGGTTTTCTTAACGTCGATTGTATAAGTTAAAGCACCGGTTTCCTTCATCACCAAAACGTTGTTGTGGTTTTCGTATGTAGCGGCCGCTTCATAAGGAGCGGTTGCCGAAGTGACTGCAGTACCGTCCACGGGAATTTCGGGAACGGGAACGTCATCGGCGGCATGCTCATTATAATAGTCAACATACCGCCCGCCACGGTAAAACCCGATCAGGGAAACAGACGCTTCGTTGTCTTCCAGACCTTCCGGCGTGACGGTTTCAGCGGGGGCAGAAGGACCTTCATCCTCCGGTTCCTCTTTCGTTTCAGATTCTGTTTCAGCAGTAGTCGAATCTGCAGCCTCATCTGCATCCCCCTCTTCTCCATCTGCAAAGGCAAATGAAGCCATGGAGAGCGCCATAACCAGTACCATTATGACGGCAAGAAAAGACTTAAGAACGGAATTTGCTTTCATGTCTTTCATAAACTACCTCCAATAAATTTGATCGGCGAATTGAAAAGTGCGATACGTTTGTAAAATCTAAAACAAATCAAATGTTCAATTTACACAAATTCTATTATCGCATATTACTTCACACTATCGTCAAGATTATAGCACATTATATATATAATTTCAATCATATTTTTAATATTTTGCGAAAATTTCATCATTTTTTTATGAATAATCAGTCGTTTTTTGGTTTGTTTACATAATTTATTGTGCATTATATACAAAAAAGAAGCCTATAAAAAATTATAGGCTTCTTTTTTGTATATTTTGACAACTCAATGATTTTTCTTTAAAAGCTCATTTTTAACGTCCCAAAGCTTCTGGGAGTAGTCCACATAGTAACAATGGGGGTTTTCAAACCGTTTCACTTCTTCCCAAAGCAGATCCATCTGCTCTAAGCAATACGCACGGATCTCTGCGGTTTCGGGTCTTTGATACACCAGCTTGCCGTTTTTGAAAATCTCCTTCAAAAGCGGAACTGCTTTATAGTTAGTAACCGTGTTGGTTTTCCAAGTGTGTACCGGGTCAAAAAGTGTATACGGCTCCTCCTCGTTGATTTTTTCATCGTGAAGGGTCAATAGATCCGCAATTGCCTTTCCGGTTTCTTTGGAGAAGAAGCGGTAGACCTGCTTAAAGCAAGGCGTGGTTATCTTCTCAATGTTTTCCGATACCTTGATCTTCGGCGTAATGGAACCGTCCTTGTTTTCAACCGCCACCAGCTTATATACTCCGCCGAAAACCGATTCGCTGCGAGAGGTGATCAAACGCTCGCCTACCCCAAACGAATCAATTTGAGCCCCTTGGACGATACAATCCCGGATGATATATTCATCCAAAGAATTCGAAACCATAATTTTGCAATCGGGATATCCTGCGGCATCCAGAACGGAGCGGATTTTTTTCGATAAATACGTGATATCGCCGGAATCGATCCGAACCGCAATCGGGCGGCTGCCCAAAGGCTTCAGAACCTCGTTAAAGCAACGAATTGCATTGGGAAGACCTGATTTCAGCACGTTAAAGGTATCAATCAGAAGCACGCAGGAATCGGGATAATTTCGTGCATATGCCGCAAACGCTTCATATTCACTCGGAAAGCTTTGAACCCAGCTGTGCGCCATCGTACCGTTAGAAGGAACCCCATATAGCTTTTCGCATAAGGTGTTCGACGTTCCGACGCAGCCCGCAATATAAGCGGCACGAGCCCCCATAACAGAAGCCGCCGTTCCGTGCGCACGCCGGGCGCCGAATTCGCTAACGGCACGTCCATCTGCGGCACGCACGATCCGGGACGCCTTAGTGGCGATCAGGCTTTGATGATTCAACGTCAGCAATACCATCGTTTCAAGCAGTTGTGCCTGTATGGCAGGACCCCGAACAACGAAAATCGGTTCGCCGGGAAATACCGGCGTTCCTTCCGGCACCGCATAGACGTCGCAACTGAATTTAAAATTGCGCAAATAATTCAAAAAGCCATCGGAAAACAGTCCTTTTTTCCGCAAAAACTCGATATTTTCATCAGAATACGACAAATTGGAAATATAGTCGATTACCTGATCCAGACCGCAACAGATCGCATAGCCGCCATTATCGGGAATGCGGCGGAAGAAAACGTCGAAATAGACGATTTGCTCGCCTATTCCCTCATTATAGTAGCCGTTGCTCATTGTGAACTCATAAAAATCGTTCAATAAGCTTAATTCAAATTCCGAACTCATTTCAACACTTCCTTTTAAAGAGCCGCTTTAATTGCCGCCAATAAATCATCAAATTTCTCAAAAGCCTGCAATTCCGGATGCTCCGCCTTGATTGCATCGGTGCTGCGGAACAAAAATCCTGCCTTACTGGCTTGGATCATTCCAAGGTCATTATGGCTATCCCCTGCCGCAATCGTATCAAAACCGATAGACTGAAGGGCACGAACCGTTGAATATTTTGATTTTTCCACCCGCATTTTATAGCCGGTGATCGCTCCATCCTCCCCAACGATCAATTCATTGCAAAAGAGAGTAGGCCAATTCAGTTTTTCCATCAAAGGCATCCCGAATTGCGTAAAAGTATCGCTCAGAATAATAACCTGCGTGATCTTGCGAAGCTCATCCAAAAACCCACGTGCGCCGGGCAAAGGATCGATTTTGGCAATGGTTTCCTGAATTTCTTTCAGACCTAAACCGTGCTCTTTCAGAATATTCAGCCGATATTCCATTAATTTATCGTAATCCGGTTCATCACGGGTCGTTCTTTTTAATGCGGGAATTCCGCTGGCTTCGGCGAAAGCAATCCAGATTTCGGGAACCAAAACCCCTTCCATATCCAAACAAACTATATTCATCATTGTTCCTCCGCAAATATTTTTTATTATCATACCGCATTTTATAGCATTATGCAAGGTGTAAATTTAAAAAAATGAGGCCGGAAAGCGCATTTTTGCGATCCGACCTCTATCGCTGTCAAACTTTTCTGATAATTCCCATCGGGGTCTGCTGACCGCTTTGTCCCAGAGGATTATCCTTCAAAATACGGGCATATAAAATGCGATCCATCCGCTCATCGGATACACCGAGAATAACACCGTCAATATCGTTGATATCAACGATACAGATATCAAATCCGATGCGTTCCTTAATGCTGACCGCCACACGGTCGGGATCTTCGGGACCTAAAACCACATAATGATTATAGGGCGGGATCGTGCAATCGCAGGGGCCGTCGATGGAACGTGCTTTGGGGCCTGCAATATTATAAAAGATCCCCCGCTTCCCTACCATTTTTCCCAAGGCAGAGCAAAATGCCGCCCAAAGGATCTTAAGGGTTCCGCATTCACGCAAAGCCATTTCCATAGTCTGGGGAATGCTTAATCCAATGCCATAAGGAGATTTATAAACAAACTTACAAAGCAATTTTGCCAGAGGCCGAGGATGAATCTCTTCCATCGGAATGGCTCTTTTCTGCGTGCAAGCAACACATTTTTCGGAGATGAACAGAACGTCGCCCTCCTGCATCAGATCTTTTGCATATTTTTCGCAAACGTCCTCGATGTTATCCTGATCGGTAACTACGTGGGTCTTGATCGGCAACCGACGGTATGAAATTCCATCCACTTCTATTATTTCGTTTTTGCCTTCATTCGGCATCAATTCAGTCATTTTTTTACCTCCTATGAGCGGATTTTCACTCATCTGATATCAGATCACTTAAAAAACAAGGGCAGGGGCGCCAGAGTAATGATGTCATCCCGTTCAATGGCATCCCCTTCGGCTAAAATCGCCATCTTGGCAACGATTTCGCCGCCGGCCTTTTCAACTAATTTTTCAAGAGCCTTCAGCGATTCACCGGTGGAGATCACGTCATCAACGATCACCACCCGCTTTCCTTTCATTGCCGTAACGTCATCGCCGTCAATGCAAAGGATCTGCTTATGATCCGTGGTGATGGAGTTCACCTCAATGGTAAAAACGTCCTTCATATACAGCTTCGGCGCCTTCCGAGCGAGAACGTAGCGGTTTTCCCCGCTTTGGCGTGCCATTTCGTGAATCAAAGGAATCCCCTTGGATTCAGCCGTAATCATAATATCGTGCTCCGGGATTTTCTTGAGCAATTCCCGGGCACATGCCTCCGTTAATTCAACGTCACCGAAAATCACAAATGCCGCAATATCCAAATGCTCATTTACCGGACAAATCGGAAGATCCCGTTCCAGCCCTGCAACTTTTAATTTATATGTACTCATATTATTCACCGTCCCTCAAGAGAAATTCGGAGAAAGCTGTTCTCCACCCAAAAGATGAAAATGCAAATGAAACACGCTTTGACCGCCATACTCGTTGCAATTGCTTACGACCCGGAAGCCTTTCTCCAAGCCTAATTCCTTCGCCAAAACGGCGATTACCTCAAAAATGTGTGCGATTACTGCGCTGTTGCTTTCATTGATTTCGGAAACGTTCGCAATGTGGATTTTGGGAATCAGCAAAAGATGCACCTTTGCCATCGGATTCAAATCATAAAACGCCAACACCTGATCGTCTTCATACGCCTTATTACACGGGATTTCTCCCCCGGCGATCTTACAAAAAATACAATCATTCATTTTTTATAGACCTCATTTCATCATTTCTTCAACAAATTTAACAACTTGAGCCATTGCTTCGGCAGTTTTGGAGGGATCGCCCATACCTGCCATTGCGCTATCGGGCTTACCGCCGCCTTTTCCGCCGGTCACTCCGGCTACCAGACCCACCAGCTTTCCGGCGGAAACGCCCCTCGCAATCGCATCCTTGCCGCAAACCGCAAAGAAATTCCCCTTTGCGCCGCACCGATTGGCAAAAACGGCAACAAAATCCGTATTGTTCGCTTTCAGGTCATCGCCCAATTCCCGCAACGTTTTCACGTCGCCATTGTTGAATTCCGCCGTCACAACACGAATTCCATTCACCGGCACCGCATTCTCAAGCATCGAACCGGACTGCTGCTCTGCCAGCTTCTTATTGGCTGCCGCCAGCTCATTATTCAGTTTTTTCACTTCTTCCATCATAGAAGTGCATTTAGGAACCAAATTGGAGCTATTACACTTTAAAACGGAAGCCGCCTTGTTTATTTCATCATTATATTCGCCAAGAAGCTCCAGAACGCCGACACCGGTGACTGCTTCGATCCGACGCACGCCGGAAGCAACGCCGTTTTCCGAAACGATCTTGAAAAGTCCCATTTTTCCGGTATTCTGCACATGGGTTCCGCCGCAAAGCTCAATGGAAAAACCGGGCACTTCAACAACCCGGACACGGTCGCCGTATTTTTCGCCGAACAACGCCATTGCCCCTTTATTGCGAGCCTCTTCGATTCCGGTTTCATAATTTAATACTTCAATCCCAGCCATAATTTCACGGTTTACTTTCCATTCAACCGCTTTCAGTTCATCGGCTGTGAGCGCCGAGAAATGGGTGAAGTCAAAGCGTACTGCTTTTTCATTCACCAGCTGGCCGGCCTGCTCAACGTGTTTGCCCAAAACTTCCCGCAGAGCGGCCTGCAGTAAGTGAGCGGCAGTATGATTACGGCGAATCGCATTACGCCGTTCAGCATCGATTTCGGCAGAAACCGAATCACCGCAGCTGAAAGCACCGCTCTTCATTTCACCGAAATGCATAAAAATTCCGCCGGCATTTTTAGTGGTATTATCAACGAAGAATTCCGCATTACCGCTAATCATCAAGCCACGGTCGCCAACCTGTCCGCCGCCTTCGG
>CAZIQE010000045.1:0-12892 GCA_964541385.1 uncultured Eubacteriales bacterium
TTTTCCGGGCGGTATATTCCGCCTTAATCTGCCGCTTATTCATTATTCTGCCTCAAAGGAATAGCCCAGTCCCCGCACCGTGCGAAAATAGCGAACGCCGAACCGATCGTCGATCTTGGTGCGCAGATAGCGGATATAAACGTCGATCAGATTGGTATCGCCCATATAGTCATATCCCCAAACGTCTCTTAAAATCTGCTCCCGGGAGCAAACGGCACCGGCGTGCTCCAAAAAATAGATCAGAAGCTCAAATTCCTTGCGGGTCAGGCTCAATTCTTCCCGATCGAAAAAGGCACGGAAAGCCAGGCGATCCGCCCGCAGCTTCCCGGCGTGCAATTCGGTTTCCTCGCCCGCCTTATGGCGGCGCAAAGCCGCCCGCACCCGGGCGGAAAGCTCCCGCATCGCAAAGGGCTTGGTCAGATAGTCATCGGCACCGGCATCCAAGCCCTCCACTCGATCATCGATCTCGCTGCGGGCGGTGAGCATGATCACCTTCACGGCGGAGGTTTTTCGCAGCTCTCGCAATACCGAAAACCCATCCCGCTTCGGAAGCATAATATCCAAAAGGATCAGATCATAATGCCCGGATCGGGCAACTTTCAACCCTTCCTCTCCGTCGTGAGCGGTATCGCAGGCATAACCCTCCCGCTGAAGCTCCAGCTGGATCATCCGTGCAATATGAATTTCATCTTCTATAATTAAAATCTTTTCCATTTCATTTTTACCTCTTTTATAAATCATAACATATTTTTTCGGCATTGGCAATTCCCTTGATTTTTTTATTGGTCTGTGATATACTAATTTCAGAAAATAAAGGAGTTTTAAGAAAATGGCAAGCGAATACGGCAACGATTTTATTGTTTTGACCGATGAAGAGGGTCGGGAGCTGGAATTTGAGGTTCTGGGCAGTATTGAAAATAACGGCATCACCTACGTGGGTCTGGTGGAGCATTTCGACGATCCCATCAAGCAGCTGGAAAGCGACGGAAGAATGGTGGTTTTGAAAGCCATTGAGGATGATAACGGCGAAGAGCTGCTCGTGACCATCGACGATGAGGAGCTGGCTGAAGTCCTGCCGCTCTTTGAAGAAGCTCTGGACGAGGAATATGATATTTCCGATGAGGAAGAATAATCCCCCGACCGCAACCGTATAATAACGAAGAACCCTGCGATGTACGTGGACTGTATTATTTTGTGCCTACACTAATTCTACGGGATAGCGCTCGAAGCGTTGTGAGCATCTGATTTTGGAAACCATCTTCAGAAGCCTGTGAAACGTTTTTCGGCAAAAACCCACCTAACTATGTTAGGGACCAAACGTGTGCGGTACACGGCATAGGCGGGGCTCTTTTATTTTAAAGGAAGAAAAAATGGCAGAAAACAATATTCGCACCCGGGCGCTGATCGGCGACGAGGGGCTTGAAAAACTACATAAAGCTCATATTGTTCTCTTGGGGCTGGGCGGCGTGGGCGGCCATTGTATGGAGGCGTTGGCGCGGGCGGGGATCGGCAAAATGACCCTGATCGACGGCGACACGGTCAGCGAGAGCAATCTGAATCGACAGCTTCTGGCTCTACGCTCCACCATCGGGAAACGGAAAACGGAGGTCGGAGCGGCACGTCTGAAAGATATCGACCCGGATCTGGCTGTGGCGACTCTATCCTTGCGGCTGACCCCCGAAAACAGCGCCGACCTTCTGCCGGAGGATGCGGATTATATCATCGATTGTATCGACGACGTTCCCGCCAAGCTGGCTCTGGCGGCGTATTGCCGGGAACGGAAACGTCCGATGGTGATGTGTTTGGGAACCGGCAACCGCCTTTCCGCACGGGGGCAGAAAATCGTCAATTTTGATCAAACCGAAGGATGCCCTCTGGCAAAGAAAATACGCATTTCCTTAAAGAAGCAGGGATTTCGCAATCTGCGGGTGCTTTATTCTTCGGATGCGTTGGTGCCCCTTTTCCCGGTGAAGGACGGCGGCAAAGCCACCGTCGGCTCCATCTCTTTTGTGCCCTCTGCCGCAGGACTAAAGCTGGCAGAGCACGTGATCAACCGGATTCTCGAAGGAAATGAAGCCCTGGATATCCCCCGATAAATAAAATCCTCCCCGTTTGCATATACTGAAAACAAGTATACTGCTTACGAGGAGGTTTTTTGATTGAAAAAAGCCATGCTGAAAACCGTTGCGATCCAGATCATATTGGCAGAGGCTGTTGGCGGCTTAGCCGCCGCTCTTTCCGGCAATATCGGCTCCGACTACCGGGCCTTTAACCAACCGCCCTTATCGCCCCCGGGCTGGCTTTTCCCGGTGGTGTGGATCATTCTTTATGCGCTGATGGGCATTTCCGCCGCTCTGGTGATGGAGGCTTCCGCCCCGCAGGACGCAAAAGCGAACGCCTTGAAATTCTATATCGGTCAACTGATCATCAATTTCCTCTGGCCGATCATTTTCTTCCGATTTGAGAATTTTTGGATGGCTTTCGTCTTCCTTTTGGCATTGGATCTTCTGGTGGCGGTCACGCTGATCAAATTCTGGCGGATCCGCCCCGTTGCCGGCTGGCTTCTGATTCCTTACGCTCTTTGGATCCTTTTCGCCACTTACCTCAACTGGGGCGTTGCTCAACTGAACCCGTGATAGAAAAAGCACATCGGAACAAACCGATGTGCTTTAACAATAGTTAGGTTAATGACAATATGTACACTTGTAATAATCACCTATAACGGCTTCGGTGTTAAATATCCAAAAACCATAAGATGTGTCTAATTTTGAGCATCCCCATTTATGATATTTATTAGTACCATCGTCTCCAACTATTTCCGCATAGTTGTCAAAGAAATCAAGTTTGGCGCTGTTATCCCACTTTTCATCTTCTAAATCACCTACTTTGTTTTCCAAGCGATCGATAGTCACCTCCTTGGTGCTGATTTGTCCCTCCAAGTTGCCAATCTCATCCTTTAATTCCATTTTGTTAACATACTGTAATACACACAATGTTGATACCACGGCAATAACTAATGACAAAGCAATTACAGTAATGGAGAACTTGGTGAACCTGAATCCTCTAAAATACTGCTTACCGCATCCTGTACAGATCTTGGTCTTGTTATCGACCACCGAACTACAACGACTGCAATATTTTACTTTAGCAGGTTTTTCTTTCTTCAGTGCAGATTTGGTTGACGTTGTGGGATTGTTTAAGACAAATCCGGCAGGTGCTTTGGTTGACTTCTTTGCGCCATACATATTGATATAAATGGTCTTATATGGCTGCCCAGACGGCAAGAAGGTCTCGTAGATATCAATTATGCCATTGACACCTTCAATACTCGTAGAACCAAGACGGTTATATTTGATTTTCTCACCGTTGGCAGTATAGAGATGATTTAAGTAGTCCCTTTCGCCATCAACCGACATCTGAGCAAGAGTGAAAATCGGTTTTTCGGGAACAAGTCCGAAATCCGAATCACTTTCATTATCGGGTTGGGTTATACTGTTTGCCTCCATTGCCTCCATAGTGTTTTTTGCCTGTATTTTCAAAATAGCGTTTAATGCTTCATCGGGGGTCATATCATCAATGTTCACTTCATCATCAACAATAGGGGCATCAGGTGTTACGGGTGCAACCGAAACCATATCAGGTGTTTCGGTCTGCTCCGGCTCTTCCTCTTCTGTCTCAACGGGTGCAACAACCTCTTTTTCTATTTTACTGCCACAGTATTGGCAAAACTCGCTATCATCAGGCACCTTATGATTACATTTATCACAAATCATTTTTCTTGCTCCTTTATCCAGTAAATACTACGGATCTTTTATAATATTCTTTTTCTATACTGATAATCAAACCAAGAATAATTTTACGACCGTTGCTTCCCCATTGAACATAATATATGCGTTCGGTTACTCGGATCGAGTCTTCTTCAAGATGGTCATTCTCAGTTTTTTTTAGAAAGAAAAAAGGTTATTATCATTGTTAATAGTGGCGAAATAAGAAAACTCAAAAAGTAATATCCCCAAAAGCTTCTACCCTTCTTCTTTGCAACAAATCCGGGTATCAATGCCCATAATGCTATTCCAATAAGTGGTGCAAAATTCATAATGGTCTACTCCTTTACTATTTGTGTTCCGCACTTGCGGCAAAATTGACTATCATCAATAAGTTTCGTACCGCATTTACGGCAAAAACGAACTTGGTCATCAACCACGATTTTCGGTTTATCTTCAACAATAATTTTTTTCTGCTGAACAGGTTTTTTCTGCTCTGCCTTTGTTTTCTTATGTTCGTCCCATTTACTACATAATTTCTTCGCAACAAAATATACCGCAAGGTAGAATACCAAATATCCCGCTCTAATGCCTGTTAATAATCCTAACCAAGAGTTCAGTATCGTAGCTACGATGAAACATCCTATCCAAATTAGTACTTTCACTATCAATCTTCCTCCTTGATGATTTTTGTGCCGCATTTATGGCAAAAATCACTGTCTAACGGCAATGCCTGCCCACATTTCTTGCAGTGGATTTTGGGTTCAAGTATTCTTGGCGGTTTAGATGTAGGCGTGTTATAAATCGGTGCGCAGCTTTCAGGTTTGCTCTGATACTTTTTGTAAGATACAATAACAGCAACTACGATTGCTGCAATAATTACCAACCACACTACAACGGTGATTATGCCGGAATTGTTATCGGTGTTATCGGTGTTATCGGTGTAATCGGTGTAATCGGTGTTATCGTTCGAATAATTTGAGGTGGGAATACTAGTTGAACCAATTCCACTTACATTAGATACGGAGGGATATTGTACACTATTAAGCAAACTCTCAAAATCGGAGTAAAGTTTATGGGTGCTCGTTCCTCCAAACTGGAACATATACATCCAACCATTATCAATATAAACTAACTGAGTCATTTTAATGGTTAAACCATAAGTATCAGATGTGTGGTTGGTTTCTCCCTTAAAATATTGCACTCCATTATATGTAACGGTTGAAATTTTATCGGCAGTTGTATTATACATCTCTGCAATATCAGATATTGTGAAAACAGAGTTGTTGAGGTCAGAGCGAGTAAATCCTCCTCTATCAGATCCGGGCATCTGGTTCCATATATCTGTACTGCTATAAATTATCGTACACCCATCTTCCTTTGTGGAAACAAATTTGACATCAATAACCTCTCGGTCTTCTGAAAATGCTTTCTGCTTCCAGTTTGCAGGGACAGTGAACGTTACACCGCTGTCCGTATCGGTATGAAGAAACGAATTGGTGTCTTCACCTTGGTCGGCAACAGGAGGTGCCTTGTCATATTTAATGCTATCTACAATCGTTTTAATCGCCGCTTCTTGCCTGGAAGAAAGACTGCCTTCGTAAGACCTCATTGTAAAATTCATTGCCTTACCTTCGTAGATGGTGTAATACTGCAGTCCGTGAACAGTCTTGCCTGTGTCTGTGAAATAAAGTCTAATAAACTTCGCTTGAGAGTGTTGGTAAATGTCATATTTTGAAACGTTGATGCCGTAGTTGGTGCATTGGTTTATCAGTGTCGTAGCAAGAGTGTTCAGTATTGTATCACTCAACAAGCTGAAATTACTCAAATTATTTTTCTCCATCGTAACCACAACTTCCTCGTTGTAGGTATCAGAGATGGCATTCAAATAAATGTTACTACTTTCAAATTGACTGATGAGTGCAGATCTTGTAGTTCCAAAATCGCTGAATATCGGATCGCCGGCGGGTGTGTCTCTTGTGATAACCGAATAACCATCGGGAATGGTTACTTGAAGCTCTAATTCATTAAGGTCGTATGTGTTGGATGCTGCAAAGACCGAAAGGCTAAACAGCGTTGTCAATAACAAGAGAACTGTTATAGTGACTGAAAATAATCTCTTCATATTTTTCCCCTCTCTGCAAAAATACACTTAATCGGGAAGACAGATTTGACAAGGATCAAATTCACCAGAGTAAAAGTCCTTTTCCGTCAACCGTCGTGTGTTTGTTTTGTCTTTTACAAAAATACAATCTTTTTCGTGATACTTTTCTCCGCCTTCGGTGGTGTAGTATTCTTTGTAATAGGTTTTACTTTGAGCAATGTTTACTCCTACCACAACCCCCGTAATGACCAACAGAACACAGATTGCTGAAATCATAGTTGCTCTTTTATGATTTTTCACCCAAACTAAAATCTTTAAGATAATAGGAGGGTTAAGTAAGAAGTGGGCAAACTCGTTTGCCATATACTCCTGCTCAACTTCATTATCGGTCATACCATTCCCGAGATGGCAGCAAACAATGTGCCCAAGCTCATGAGCGAGAGCATAAAGTTTCTCCGATGCTCTCATTTCCTCGCAAACAAATACAACCTTGGTGTCGTTGCTTCGATATGCGAATGCCTTTCCGGAAAGAGCATAGGGCAACAAGTTGAGCTTCTCAATAACTTGGTAAACTGCCGAAGTAGTATCGTTGTTGCTATATTCCAACAGTTCATATCCATATTCCTCGATGATAAATACTACATTTTCCAGTGTTGGTTTGCTAATACCGTATTGAAGCAATATTTCTTTGGCATTTCTTTTTGCCTGGGTTTCGATTCTCATTTTTTCACTCCGTTAATCTGAAAAGACTTACTAGCAAAGGAGAGACCGTTGTGTGCTTTCACCACAGGTTCTTCTTTGTCGCTCTTACAACGGTTATATTCTACTGTCAATACGGTTTTAACGGTGTGGACACCTTGCTCATCCAGTTCTGATAACATACTACACACTTCAAAGAATTTATCATTAAAGATTGTAAGGTCGGCATCATAAACCTGTTTCAAATTGAGCATTTTACAAATTTTCAACACAGTATCATACGAAGTACCGCCGATTCCCTTTGAAAAAGCATTGGACAATGTGCTGTACGGAATACCGCTTTTTTCGGAAAACTGTCGCACACTTTTGTATTGCTTTTTCACTTCGGACTTAATCAATTCAGTAATACTATCCACGACTTTACCCCTTTCAATTTTCGACAAAATAATTATATCACCTTTAATGGATAATGTAAAGAGGTTTTTAGCGAAATATGGTTAAATGTAAAGCACATTATTTCGACAATTTCAGGTAAACTGTCGCACGCCGAACAATTTTGCCTATAACTCCTTCATGAAGTATGTAAATTGCCATAAAAGACAGTCGTGGTCACCCCTCGCCCATAATATTAATGGAATAGAAATGAGGCACCTGCGAAAGCAGGTGCCTCATTAATTTTATTTGATATGCATTACGGATTTAAGGGATCCTGGAAGGAGAGCCACCGCAGAAGCATCAGAGCATCCAGCATCGTGATTTCTCCATCCTCGTTCATATCGCCGGCATTGATCCGCTCGGGCATCTGATCCAAACCGGGCTCCAGCCCTGCCAGATACCGAAGCATCAAAGCGGCGTCGGCGGCATCCGCCGTGCCATCTGATTCCAGACCGAAGTTCCCCTTCTTATGGGCGCTGACCCGAACGGTTTTCTCCAGCCCCTTCACATTGCTGCAACCGTCAGCGATCAGATTAACGGTTACGTTATCTTCGCCATCGGTAACGAGGGTATCGAATACCACTTTGAAGAGAACCGCATAGTTTGCGTTATCGCTGCTGACGGTTTCCGCAAACTTGGTCAGCACGTCTGCGTTACCAACCGTAACGGTCAGAACGCCGGGAACCGAAGTATCAACATTGGAGGGAGCCGCATTGCCTTCGGCAAATTGAATCTCTTTATAGCGCAGCTTGGCTGCATCGTAGGTCACGGTGATCACGATATTCTTCAAACCGGGATCATTCTTCACCGCTACAGGCAGGGTGATGATGGGCTCGCCGTTGTTGGTGCCCACGCTGCCGATGGTCTTCAAGGCAGGAACCTTCGGTGCGGTAACCTCTTGCCATTCGCCGCAAAGGCTGCAGGTATGAACGTCGTAGCCCTCTGCATCCTCCGTTGCCGGATAAGATACCGTGCCGCCCTCCTTATTGCAGGCTTCGCTTGTGCCGGTTCCGCAGCCGTTCTTGCAGGACACGGTATGGTGGCCTCTGCCGTCGCCGATATACTGCATCGTATGCTCAGCATAGTAGGTAAAGGTTGCATCGGCAGTATAGGTTGCGCTTACAATGGCGGCGCCGTTATCTGCACCAACCAGATTACATTCGGCAAGCTGATCCACTTCAGCGGCGGTGAGCCCGATCACTGCGCCCGTTGCATCGGTATAATAAGCCTTATCCTCGGCTTTTCCGTTGCCGTCTTGGAGGGTCACCTTATGCGGTGCTTCGATGCCATCCGCCATAAACACAGCCCGACCGCCCGTTACTGCGAAGATCGGGGCTTCCAGACCGGCATTGGCGTTATAAACCGTTTCAACGACGGAAGCGGCATCTGCCTGCACATTGGTGTTGGTGCCGTTTGCATTTTCGTAGTTTGCAATCGCAATGTTATTATAAGCAACCACGTTTTCAAAGTTGGCGGTGTAAACAGAGCCTTCGTCTTTTGCGGTCAGAGCCAGTTTATTTTCGCCGCCCACCAAGGTATTATTGGTGAGGATCAGGTTCTTCACGGTGATGTTGCAGGATGCAGTCAACGTTCCGTCCTTATGCGTCTTATAAAGACCGATCAAAGCACTTTCCGCATTGGCACCGTTCATTTGGCAATTATCGATCAGGATATTTTCAACGGTGTCGACAGAATCCCATCTGCCCTCGTAGCCGCCCATGATAAAGCCGCCTCTGACATCCGCATCGCCGGTAACGGCGCAGTTGCGGATCTCAATTCCGTTCACGGTCAGGTTCCTATAGCCGTTTCCGATCAGGAAGGCCACCTCGCTCAAACCGTTGTTGTCAACGGAGCAGTTATTGAAGGTAATATCGGAAACCGCAGTAACGCCGCAATCCATAAAGAATGCGGAGTTTGCAACCTGCGCCGTCGTATGGCAATTTTCAAAGTTCAGATCTTTGAAATAGCCGCCCGTAAAGTAAGCCACAAAACCGGTGGTGGTTGCGTTAAAGTTTGTAATGGTATGGTTATGACCATCAAAGTTAGCTTTGGTATCGTGCAGACGAACGAATTTAGAGCCTGCCAGATCCAGATCATTCATCAGATGCAGAGTCTGGAAAGTAGCATAGCCCTTGGAGAAATCGAAGTTGCCCGCTTCGGTGCCCCAGACCTCGTTATCGCCCATAGCGGCATATTCCAGATCTGCCACGTTATAAATACCTACCTCGGTATAGGTGGTGCTGCCCATGGGATCCTCGTAAACGATCTCATCCCCCACGCTGGGCAGAGAAAGCGTTACTGCCTTCATCGTGGCAGGAACCTTATCATCGGCGGAGAGCTTCATCTTGTCTGCCAGCTCCTTCACCTTTTGATCGATCGTCGCCTGATCCTTGCTTTCCAGATCAACCGCAAAAGCGGCAACGTCCTCCGCCACGCCGGGCGCCTTGGCAGCCCAGAATTCCGGATGAGCGGCAACCTGCTCTTCGATCAACGCTTTCAGCTTTTGGAAATCGCTGGTCAGCATAACGTCGGTGGTGAGAGCGCCATCGCCTGCACCGAAGGTGAATACGGTGCCGTTCAGGGTGCCGACAGAGCCTGCGGCTTCGGTAAAGGTGAGACCGGCATCGCCCAATTTCTCAGCCAAATCAACCGTTTCGCCTTCCATACCGTAGAATTCAACGGTCTTGCCGTTCTGCGTAAAGGTAACGGTTACCTTCCGCACCTGATCGGTATCGGAGGAGGCATAATCGACCTGACCGTTCTTCATTGTGAATAGAACACGATCGTTGCCTTCACTTGCCAGATATGCCACTTCGCCGCTCAGGAAGGCATCAACTTCTTTTACGTTCATCCCTTCTTTAAATCCGGCGGCGTTTTCATCGGGTAAATCGATGTAATCAACGAAGGAATCGTTATAGGATACTTCGCCGTTATCGCTATAGATATTGGAGCCCGTCAGATAGATCGGTCTAAATGCTTCGTTGTAACCGGCATCCAAATATTTGGCAAGGCGTGTTGCGCCGTTATTATAGTAAACCACATTCCGCACGTCCACCGCGGCATACAAGTTGGGATCTTCGGCTTTCGACCAGAATTCGCCGAACAAACCGTAGGAGCCGCCCTCATTGCCATAGATAATGGCACCGTCGATATTGATTACGGGCTTCGTTTTGGAAGATTCCGTGCGCCCGACCAGGTAGCCCTTACTGCCGCCCCTGGAGCCGAAGGTATTATTGATCACCTTCACGTTTTCAACGTTCAGGGTAGCGTTCTCGATGTTCTGCCCTACCAGCATACCGTAGCCGTAGCCGGTATCGGTTACGCTAAAGGTGTTATTTTCAACAACGCAGTTGCGGATGGTGGCCGTTGTATTACCCCTGATTTGACCCAAAATCATTCCGAAAACGTCGATTCTGGTGCCGCTGCTGGCATTGCCGGTGGAGGTTCTCAGGAAATCACCGTTTTTAATGGTGATCCCTTCAAAAATCGCATCTTTAGAAGAATCGTTGGCAATAATACCGCTGTTTTTCTTATTCTTTGCAATACTCTTCTCGGTGAAATCGAAGGTCACGTTCCGGACTAAGGGGCCGTCGTAGCTCTGAAGGAAGCCGTAGGAATCAGCCACATAGTCTGTGATGGTATGACCCTGCCCGTCGAAGGCACCGTTCCAGTTTTCAACGGTCACGAAGGAGGAATCCTTCAGATTCAGATCATTGCAAAGGTAAGCGGTCTGACCCTTGCCCTGACCGGAAGAGACACGTGCCCAAGCCAGCAGATCGGCTTCATTATAGATACCGAATTCGGTGGTGGGCGCAACCAGATGGATCTCCTTGCCGAACGAGAGCGTGACCGTTTCCGTTTTCATTGAAACAGGAAGCATATCGCCGTCTGCCAAAACGAAGAGGTCTGCCAATGCGGAAAGATCTGCATTCATTTCCTCCTGGGTTACATAAGTATCCACTTTGCCGTTGATCTCATTCAGCATTTCGGCAACGCCCTTTTCTGCCCAGAATTCGGGATTTTCATTATAGAGCGCATTTAAAGTGTCCAGATCCCCTTTGAAAAGGGCATTATCGGAAGTCAAACTGCCGTCGCCGGCACCAAAGGTGAAGGCTTCGCCGTTCACAACGCCTAAGCTGCCTTCGTCTGCGGTGAATGTCATACCGCTCATTCCAACCGCTTTCGCCAGATCAACGGTTTCACCTTCGCTGCCATACACGTCGATGACCTGCCCGGCCTTCGGCAGATTGATGGTCAGTTTACGGGTCTGCCCGGCTTCATCGCAGAATACGGGTTCGCCGTTCACCATTTTCACATAGGTGCCGTTTGCCGTGCCCCGGTTAAAGGCATAAGCATAAACGCCTTTTCTGAAGTCTTCCGTATCACCGATAACGGTGTTGGTGGCAAAACTTTCCACGTGGGGACCCACAGCTGCCAGATCTTCCAGCGTACCGTTGGATGCCTGATTACCGTCGGAGCCGAGGCGCAGATTTACTTTGCCGTCGTCCAGGTAAACGTTTTGCGCATTCAACGTGTTTGCCGTAAAGGCACCGCCTTCACGGTAACGGATCATATGCTCGCCGGTCTGGTTGCCGAATGCGATCACGTTGGTGAAATTCAGGGTGTTCGGGGTACCCTTGCTGAAGTATTCCCGCATAAACAAAGAAGTTGCGTTCTTTGCGGTATTTCCGTAGATCAAAATGTTTTCGAAAGACCAATTGCTTCCGTTCTTGGCAACCTCCACCGCCATATAGGCGTTGCCGGAACTTTCGGCAAATTTATTATTCCGAATGGTGATGTTTTTGAAGTCAGCGGTGGTGCCTATATCGGCGGGTCTGCCGACCAGCATAGAGTTATTCGTCTTGCCGCTGTTGATCGTATTATTTTCGATCAGGATATCTTCGATCTTGATCTTAACGTCTTTTGCGATCGCATATACCAGGAGAGAGAAATTTGCATACTTTGCGGTTGTTGTTTGGCTCACGGTTGCATTTCGGATGGTGATGTTTTTAAGCAAACCGTATTCAACGCCCAAATGATGCTGATAGTTATTCATTACAATACTGCATACGTCTTTGGCGGTATTGTATGTAACGTTTTCATCATAATCGAAAACAACGTTTTTAACGAAGGCACCGTCGTAGCTCTGGAAGAAGCCATGGGAACCGGCTGAATAATTCTTAATGGTATGACCTTGACCGTCGAAGCCGCAGCAAAGGTTTTCCAAAGTATAGAAGGTGGAACCCGCTAAATCCAGATCTGCGCAGAGATAGATGGTTTTATCAGCGTTATAGGGTCTCTCGTCTGCTTCCACGGCAAGAAGGTCGCTTTCGCTGTAGATCCCGATCTTCGGAAAACCTGTGTTGGTCGTTGCGGGGATCGTTACTCCGTTCGTCAAATGAATCTCCGCATTGCCGTAGCCGGCAGGAACGGTATCATTTTCTGTCAGAGAAGTATAATAGGCGATCAAGGCATCGATATCCGCATCCGCTTCAGCCTGATCGGTATAGGCGCTGTCTGCAACTGCCGCTTTCACGGCGGCAAGCTTTTCAGCCGCTTCGGGCTTGGTTGCCCAGAAGGCTTCGTTTTCGGCAAAGAGAGCCAAAACGGTGTTCAGATCGCCGTAGCCCACGTTCGATCCCACGTAGACCACGCTGTTTCCGGCACCGAAGGTGAAGATGCTTCCGTTCAGAGAGCCAACATCCCCCTCTGCCAGCGTAACGGTTTTGCCCTCGGTTTGAACGAATTCGTTCAGCTCAACGGAATCCCCGGCGCTGCCGAAGGCCTCCAGAGCCTTTGCGCCGACGTTAATGGTCAGCTTCCGGGTCTGGGTCTGCTCGTCTGCAACTGCCAATCTGCCATCGGCACCCACCATCCAGAAGGAATTTTT
>CAZIQE010000046.1:0-7174 GCA_964541385.1 uncultured Eubacteriales bacterium
AGTCTATCTGGCACGCCTCTTGGAGGCGGGCAATCTTCTTTCCCCCTGCCGAAGGTTAATGGTCATTGCAGCCGAGGATATCGGTCTTGCCTACCCGCAAGCCATCTCGATCGTGAAATCCTGCGTCGATTGTGCCCAGGCTCTGGGCTTGCCGGAGGCCAGAATTCCTCTGGCGGAAGCGGTGATCCTTCTTGCCACCGCACCGAAATCCAATTCCGCCATTGAGGCCATCGATGCCGCTATGGCGGATATCCGGAACGGAAAAGGTCAGGAAATTCCCGCCAATTTGCAGGATTCCCATTATAACGGAGCTGAAAAAATGGGGCACGGTGACGGTTATCGCTACCCCCACAGTTATCCCAATCACTATATTGAGCAGAATTATATGCCAACGGATCTGAAAGGCAAACGCTACTACGAATACGGCGACAATAAGCTGGAATCCGCAAGCAGACAGTATTGGGAGAAGGTTAAAGAGCAAAAATGAGAAAAGCAGAAAAAATTCAATTTATAATCAATACGTTAAATGAGATGTATCCGAAAGCAAAATGCGCTCTTCACTACGAAAAGCCTTATGAGCTTTTGATTGCCACCCGCCTTTCCGCTCAATGCACCGATAAGCGGGTGAACGAAGTGACTCCCGCACTTTTTGAGCGCTACCCCACGCTGGAGGCTTTTGCCGATGCAGATTTTGATGAAATTTGCGGTTACGTTCATTCCTGCGGTTTTTACCGTGCAAAAGCCAAAAGCATTATTGAAATGAGCCAAACCATTCTGAATGAATATAACGGAGTGGTTCCGGATACGATCGAAGAGCTCACAAAGCTTTCCGGCGTGGGGAGAAAAACCGCCAACCTGATCTGCGGCGATATTTACGGAAAGCCTGCGATTATTGCCGATACCCATTGCATCCGAATCTCCAATCATTTGGGACTTGCCGGCAGTAAAAATCCCGAGATCGTGGAACGGCAGTTAAAAAGCATTATACCGCCGGAACATCAAACAAAATTCTGCCACGATCTGGTGCATCACGGCCGTGCCCTCTGCGTTGCACGCAACCCGAAATGCGATCAATGCCCCTTAAAGTGCGTTTGCAATACCGGGAAAAAGTTGAAAAATTAATTGACAATCTACCACGTTTTTAATATAATATATTTTGTTTTTAATATGGTAATTTTTTACCTATATTCAAGGAGGTTACAATGAGACAAAAGAAAGCCAGTATCTGGCAAAAAATCTCGTTCTTCATTGTTGTTGCCATTATCCTTGGAATTGTTGGCTATACGGCATACGGTATGTATTCCAAAGGCAACAGTTACATGCGTTTTGGCATTGACATCAAGGGCGGTGTGAGTGCAACGTTCGAATCCGTTGATAAATCGATTGATCCAACCGACGATCAGCTGGAATCCGCAAAAGCAATCATTGAAATGCGATTAGACAGCAACAATATTCTGGATCGTACCGTTACGGTCGACCGGGATAATAACGCTGTTTTGGTGGAGTTCCCCTGGCAGGCAGACGAAAAGAATTATGATCCCGTTGCCGCCATTGCGGAATTGGGAGAAACCGCCCAATTGACCTTTGCTTTAGTTAATCAAGTTGAAAAAGCCGGTGAAGATACTGTTCCTTTGATTCAGGATGGAGTTACCTTGGCTAACTATAAGATCCAGGAAAAATTTATGGACGGCGGTCGGGTTTCCAAAGCCGAATCCGGCTTCATGGAAGGGCAATACGTTGTGAACCTGGAATTCGATTCCGAAGGCACCAAAACCTTCGCCGACGTAACCGGGAAACACATAAATGATCTGATCGGTATTATGATGGACGATAAGCTGATCAGTGTTGCAACCATCTCATCTGCCATCACCGAGGGTCGCGGATATATCAGCGGAAGCTTTACCGCCGCTGAAGCAAAAGACTTAGCCGCTAAGATCAACTCCGGCGCTTTGCCCTTTGCAATGGAATCTTCCAACTACTCTTCCGTTAGTGCCACGATGGGTACCCACGCTCTGAGCGTTATGATGCTGGCAGGTGCCATTGCTTTGGTTCTGATTATGCTTTTCTTGAGCATTTATTACAGAGTTCCCGGCGGCGTTGCCTCGATCACTTTGCTTTTGCAAACTGCCGGACAGCTTTTGATCTTCCATCTGATGGGTTTAACCTTAACCCTGCCCGGTATTGCCGGTATCATCCTTTCCATCGGTATGGGTGTTGACTCCAACATCATCATATCCGAACGGATCAAAGAAGAGATCAACGCCGGAAAAACCTTGAAGGGTGCCATTTCCGCCGGCTACAACCGTGCATTCTCCGCCGTTCTGGACAGTAACGTTACCACCGCCGCCATCGGCATCTTAATGGTAATCTTCGGCACAGGCGCAATGCTTTCCTTCGCATACACCCTGCTGATCGGTATTGTTCTGAACTTTGGTCTTTCCATCCTGTCCAGCAAGCTGATGCTGGAATCCCTCTCTACTTACAAAGCGTTCGGCAATCCCAAATTATACGGTTATAAAGCTGCAAAGGAGGTTCAGTAATGATGTTTGATTTTTACGGAAAAAGACGCATTTATTATGCAATCTCCGCACTCATTATGATTATCGGTATTGCCTTCATTTTTATTAACGGTATCAAACTGGATATCACCTTCAGCGGCGGTGCTAAAATCACCTATGGCTATACCGGCGCAGAGCTTAACCCCGATGAAGTTGCAAAATTGGTGAAGGATACCTTGAACCGTGAAGCCACCGTTCAAAATGCAGTTGGCTATGAAAACGGCGCCAATTCTTTGGTTGTGAGCCTTTCCGGCACCGATAGTCTGACTACCGAAAATCAGGAAAAGCTTTATTCAGCCTTGAATGAAAAATATAAAGACAGCAAGCTTGTTCAGGGTTCTACCACCAATGTGGAGCCTGCCATCGGCAATCGCTTTTTCAGAAACGGTTTGATCGCCATCGGCTTGGGTGCTCTCTTTATCATCATTTACGTTACCATTCGGTTCTCAGTCGTTTCCGGTTTCACAACCGCAATTACTGCGCTGGTTGCCTTGCTTCACGATGTCGCTGTGGTCTTCTTTGTTTTCGTTATTTTCAAAATGCCGATCAACGAAGGCTTTATCGCAGTTGTGTTAACGATTTTGGGTTATTCCATCAACGACACCATGGTGATTTTCGACCGTGTTCGTGAGAATAAACGCCTCACCGGCAATAAATTGGCTTTGAACGACTTGGTGAACCAAAGCATTCAACAGTCGATGACCAGAACCATCAACACGTTCCTGATGTCCTTTACTGCGATCATATTGGTATTGATCTTCTCCATTATTAAAGGAATCGATTCGATCATTTACTTCGCATTGCCTATGGCAGTCGGCTTGATCTCCGGTGTTTACTCCACCATTTTGATTGCCCCCTGCCTCTGGTGCTCAATTAAATCCAGGAAAAGTAATTAAATACAGTAATTAAAAAATGGCAGACACGAAAGTGCCTGCCATTTTTTTATATTGTTTACTTGTTTTCTTCGCTGATCTGAACGTTAACTACGTTTACATTCACGGCCGAAACTTCGTAATTTGTCATATCGTGAATCGCAGAAAGAATCGCATCCTGAACCTTCACGGCAACGTCCTGAACGTTAGATCTGAATTTAACCACAATATTTGCAGTAATCACCAGCTCTCCGTTTTCGTTCACAACGGCAATTCCCTTTCCGGCATACTTTTTGGTAATCAAATCTTTCAAATTGCCGCTTAACGAGCTTGCCAAACCGGCAACGCCTTCCACCTCGTTGGCGGCTACACTTGCAATCGTACAAAGCACTTCTTCTGAGATCTCAACCGTGCCCAGCTCATTGGTCATATCCATAGTAGTATTCTCCTTTGGAATTTCTTTTTTTATATTATAGCACAAAACGCTCTGTAATTGCAAGTTTTTTTAAAATGCATTCATTCTGTTTTGATTTCAACAATTTTAACCGCCGCTGCGCTGGCGTCTGCCTCGCTGATAACGATTTCATTGATTTGTGCCGCCTGTTCATTGCTGAGACCTTGCGTAGCCACCACAACGTTAACGGAATCCGAGCCGATATGCACCATACAATCTGCAAAGCCTTTTGCCTTGACAAGGTTTTCTATGGTGGACTCTACTTCCGTTACCTTCGCCATATTGATCAGATCATTATTGGCTTTTTCACGCACCTCGTTCGTGGAATCTGCGCTGTCTGCCACTTTTTGCAAAAGCTCCAACGCCTCATCTCTGGTCTGCTGTTTATTTAACCGACATTCCGAAAAATAAGCCTCCACGTCTTTTGCCACGGTTTCAACAAGCTCTGCTTCCCCGAGCATCTTCTCATCCTCGTTTTCTTTATCAACCGTTACCGCATCGGGCTTCGTTAGGTCTACCCGATCTAAAAATCGCCAGTTTAAATAGACCGCAATACAGACTACCAATGCCAATGATAAAAAGACAATTTGTTTTTTATTGATTTTCATAGTAACTCCCTTCTCTCAAAACCACACAAATTTTATTGGTGCCGACGTTTAATAAAGTACCCACAGATTGGATGATGGCACGCTGCACTCTGATATCCCTTGCACCGGTGCAAGCAACCGTTACCCCGGCGATCTCCGGCAAGCGCTCCCGCTCAATCACCGGCACTTCGTTGCCGCTTTTATCCTTTATGACTAAAACCGCCCCCTCTTCTCTAACGTAATCTTTCTGCACACCGGATGCAAGCGTTATCGTTACTTCGCATCTTCCCGCACCCGTTACACTCATTAACATATTCTCAACCCGCTCTTCCAATTCGCAGATATATTGCTCTTCCGATTGATTCGCAACGGTTTCTGCAGCTTGCGGTGCTAATCCGTTAAAAGTCATCAAAACCAAGCCAAAAATGATCATTCCCGGCAAATACCAAAATCGTTTCCATTCTTTCACCCATTTCGATAGTTTAATTTTCATCCTTCACCTCTATACGGTCATAATCAATCTGATAGCGAGCGGATAACAGCTGCTTTCCCCGGTCGCTTTCCGCACCGGTGATACAAAGATAAATGATCTCAATACCATCGTTTTGCTCCACCTTCAATTCAATTACTGCGGCGTCTATATTTTGCTCCTTTAAAAAACGGTTACATTCGTCTTTCAAGCCCTCGGCAATCGCCTCTTCCATCGTTCCGTCTTCAAGTACCGTTTTATCTTGCCAATCCCAATGCATCCAATCCGTTTTGGTAAAAAATGTTACGATCGATAGTAAAACAAAGACGGAAATGATCCCTTTAACAATAACGCCGTTCTTTCCGGCGGGCAGCATTTGCTTCAGATACACCATCAGGATCATCGTTATGCAAATTAAAAATCCTAATTCTTTTATCACATTCATCTTAAGCCACCCAAGTGATCAACCCAAAGAAGGAAAAGAGCCCCATCATCGTAACGCCGCCGCCTAACGCCAATATCAGATAATAGCCGTTGGAAAGGACATCTGTGATTTTAACCGCCGTTTTATCATTTAAAAACGTAGCGATCCAACGACAAAGCGACCAGCTCAAGCCATAGATCCCCGCCATCAAAAGCGAAGGGAGCATCACCGAGACCAAAATCAAAACACCGGCAATTGCAAACGTTGTTTTTGCCCCGGTTGCAACGGAAAATAATCCCTCCACCCCTTGGGATAAAGAGCCGCCGACAAACGGGATCAAGCCGGCAACTGCAATTTTAATATATTTCTTTGCCACCAGATCACCGGCGGCGGCGGCACCTACCTGCAATTTCAGTATTAAGCGAAAGCCCGCCACCGCGATCCCGATGATCCAGATGATAAATCGGCGGATATATTTGGAAACGGCTGAAAAATTATATTCATCCCCCACCGCCGAACAAACCCCGATTGATAAATATATATGTATCAATGGCATTAATAAATTCGAGGAAACAAACACGCCGACCTCTCCCAGCAAAACCATCAGCGAGGAAAAAACAGCCGCACCCGCATTTTCTCCCGCCGCAATCATTACGACTGAGAAGGAAGGAATACACGCCGTGCAGAATACCTTCATACTCTCAAGAGCCGCCTGCATCATATTGACCGCCTCTTGCAAATGCTTCTGCCCCAATAAAGCCATGGAAAGGGCTAAAATCAATGAAAATACGGTTTTTACCGCTGTTCCGGCGAAGGTATTGCAGCAATGATGAACCCAAACCGAGAGCATCACCATTGAAAATCCGGGGATTAAAATCTGAAATCCCAAAGAAAACGTTTTTTTAAAAAGACCGCCCAGATAATGAGAAATAGGCTCCCAGCCTAACTGCTCCTGCAGCGCATCGGGCTCCTGCAGATCAACCTCCTCCGGAAGCAAAGAATCTTCCAGCTCAACCGAATCACGAAAATCATCGGAATACCCCTCCTCTGCCGCATCGACCGGAAGCACGAAAAAAATCAGTATAAAGATCGCAATCAGGATTCTTTTCATTTTAACATCTCCGTTAATAACGATAAAAAATCTTCAAACAACGGAAGTGCAATAATCAGCAAGGAACAGCGGCAAGCCAATTCGATTTTTTCTCCCCAGCCCGCCACGCCGAAATCCTTACACGCTCCTGCTGTTAGTTCCCCCAGATAGCAAACCGCCAGGCTTTTTAAAACAGAGCTGAAATACGTTTCATTGATATGCGCATATTCTGCCAATTGATCGGCAAACGTCAATAAAGGCGGAAGCTTTTGCACCACAAAAAGGAGAATAAGGATCCCTCCGGCTATCAGCAGCATAGAAGCAAACTTTTCCTGGGCATTTTTAAAGAATAAATAGATCAATAAAACACCGATCGCTCCGGCGCATAACTGAAAAATGCTCATTTTATCACAAATACCGAGCGGATCATTTCAAAAAGCTCGTTGATTTTATTCAATAAAACCAATAAGACCACCAGCACCCCTGCAAGCGTCGTCAGCGTGGAATACTCATCCCTGCCCAGTTTGCTCAACACCATATTAACGACCGCAACGATGATGCCCACCATACTGATTTTAAAAATCAATTCAACATCCATTGTTAAAACAATAAAACCGCAACTAAAAGGCCAATTGCTCCCGCTACCAACGGAATGGCTTTTCCGATCGTTGAAGTTTCTTCCTCCAATTGATTTATAACTGAGGATAAATACTGCAAAAA
>CAZIQE010000047.1:0-5715 GCA_964541385.1 uncultured Eubacteriales bacterium
GTGCTGTTCCAAAGAAAAGTGACGTTTTCCGCCTTCATCAAGGGGGCGTGGTAGATTCTGGTGGCACGCAACGTATCACGCCGATGCACCAGATAAACCTTTTTTGCCAGTCGGGAGAGATAAAGGGCGTCTGCCGCCGCCGAATTGCCGCCGCCAACCACGATAACGGTTTTATCCTTGTAAAATCTGCCGTCGCAATGGGCGCAATAGTGAACGCCCCGTCCCAGATAATCTTTCTCGCCGGGCAGATCCAACGTGCGTGGATTGGCTCCGGTGGCTATGATCACCGTTTTGGCAGAAAAGATTTCATTATTGGTTTCAATTTTTTTGATCGGTGCAGTCAGATCCAGCCGATTTACTTGCGCGTATTTTGTTTCGGCTCCGAACCGCTCGGCACCCTGCTGCATCTTCATTCCCAAGGTAAACCCATCGATCCCTTCATCAAATCCGGGGTAATTGTCGATATCGCCGGTCAAGGTCATTTGCCCGCCCGGTCCCATTTTTTCTAATATCAGCGTGGTGAATCCCGCCCGGGCGGCATATAGTGCCGCCGTATAGCCTGCCGGCCCTCCGCCGATGATTAAAACGTCATAAATCCGATCCATTGAACTCCGCTCCCTTCTATATTAGTATAGCATAAAAAACGGAAAACCTGTAACAAATTTCATTTTTGAAAAACTTGACAAAATTCTTCTGAAACTGTATTATATGAGTAGTACAATTTCAGGGCTAAAATAAATGGTTCAACTCTGAAAATATATTTGAGGTAGTATATGAGTTTTTTAACTGATTTAACTCGAATGTGGCTCACACGTTCTGTAAAGCCTTTTACCTTTACATCGGAATACGATCAAGATTTGGATTATGTGCAATGCCGCAATTTGGGGCTTTATGTTCATATTCCGTTCTGCGCTGAAATCTGCTCTTTTTGCCCTTATTGCAAAAGGGTTTATGATGCCGGTTTATGCGATCAATATATCGATGCTTTAATCCGGGAAATTCATATGGTGGGAAAGAAGACCCTTCCGCAGAAGAAAGAGGTCACCAGCCTCTACTTTGGCGGCGGAACACCAACGTTAGCGCTTCCCCGTTTAGCGGAGGTGATCGACGCATTGCAGCAGTATTATCTTATAAAAGAGGGAATCGGCGTGGAATTGCATCCGGATCACGTGAATGTTGAAACCCTGCGCCGATTGAAAGAGATCGGCGTCACCAAGATCAGCATCGGGATTCAATCCTTTCAAAATAAATTCCAAAGCATTCTGGGTCGCAAAGCGGTGGATCTTTCGGCAATGGCGGCTTCATTAAAAGCGGTTCCCTTTGAAACCGTTTCTATGGATCTGATCTTCGCCTTGCCGGAACAAACCTTTGAAGATCTCCGAAAGGATGTGGAATTGGCTTTTTCCAACGGAGCCAACCACGTTGCGATTTATCCGTTTATCGATTTCACTTTCACTTCCGGCAACGTGCCGCCGATGCCCAAAAAAGAAAAACATATTTTGCTGGATCAAATCACGGCATTTTGCAATCAAAAGGGGTATCGCCGAACTTCGATCTGGACCTTTGCGAAAGAAGGGGCTCATTATTCTTCGATGACCCGGGATCATTTTCTGGGTTTCGGCTGTTCCGCCACTACTCTTTTACGCCATCAATTTAAGATCAATACCTTTTCGGTGAAAGATTACTGCGCACGCATCAACGAAGGGAAATTGCCCACTTCTTTAACGATCCGGTTCACAGAGCGGCAGCGAATGGTCTATTATCTGTTTTGGACGGCATACAGTACGCAAGTGGATCCGGCTGCCTTTGAAGAATTCTTCGGTGTTCCCTTAAAAAAAGCCTATGGGTTTGAGCTTTGGCTGGCGTGCCTTTTGGGCTTTGCTCAAAAAAAGAACGGAATCTATCAAATGACCCCTAAAGGTGCTTTCTACTATCATTATTACGAAAACTATTATACCCTGTCTTATATTGATAAAATGTGGGGAATTATGCGTAAAGAGGCTTTTCCCGAAAAAATCATTCTCTAACAAAAAACCGGAAGTTTAACACTTCCGGTTTTTTAATGAATGCTGAAAAGCAAGTCGTAATAAGTGGGAAACGGCCAGAGCTCATGGGGAATATCGGTTTCAATGCTGTCGATGATTCCACGCAGGGCTTCCATTGCGGTGGCAATGTGATCCCGGTAATAAACGCCTTGCTGATAGAAATCCTTGATGGATTCGGCATATTCCAGATCGCTTTCAAAGGCGGCATTGCTTTCAAAGAGTGCATCCGCCGCAACCGCCAAGCGGCGCAATAGGGTTCCTTCCGCCTCGTAAGGAAGATCGGCGAACGCCTGCCGCTTATGGAGGATCGTTTTGGCGAGTTGATCCTCTGCTTTTGAAACCGCAGGCAAAATATCATTATTGATCATCTCGATCAGCGTGCAGGATTCAATGTGCAGGGTTTTGCAGTAGTTTTCCACCAGAATCTCATACCGGGAGTGCATTTCTTCTTCCGTAAACACCTTATGATGGGTGAAAAGCCTGATATTCTCCGGATGCACGAAATAGGGGAGTGCGTCCATGGTCTTGGGCAGATTTAAAAGTCCTCTTTTTTCGGCTTCCCGCACCCATTCCTCGGAATAGTTATTGCCGTTGAAGATGATGCGCTTGTGCTCCTTGATCGTTCGTTGGATCAATTGCTGTAAGGCCGTGTTAAAATCTTCTGCTTTTTCCAATTCATCTGCAAATTGTTCCAAAACATCGGCAATAATGGTATTAAGGATCACATTGGGTGCAGAGATCGAATCGGAAGAGCCCAGCATCCGGAATTCGAATTTATTATTGGTGAACGCAAAGGGAGAGGTGCGGTTCCGGTCGGTGGCGTCACGGTTAAAGCGAGGCAGGGTATGCACACCGCCTTTCATAATCATCGTGTTTTCCGGTGCGTAAACGGTGCCGTTTTCAATAGAATTCAGAATGGCGTTCAATTCGTCCCCCAGAAACATCGAAACGATGGCAGGCGGTGCTTCGTGGGCGCCCAAACGGTGATCGTTGCCCGGATTGGCAATGGAGAACCTTAACAGATCCTGATGTTCGTCAACAGCCTTGATGATAGCGGCGAGAAAGAGCAGGAACTGGGTGTTCTCCTGAGGAGAATCACCGGGATCCAAAAGATTCACGCCGGTGTTGGTGGAGAGCGACCAGTTGTTATGCTTGCCGCTCCCGTTAACGCCCTTGAAGGGCTTTTCGTGCAGAAGGCAAGCCATTCCGTGTCGGGCGGCCACCTTTTTCATCAATTCCATCGTCAACTGGTTGTGATCGGCGGCCATATTGGTTTTGCAGTAGACGGGCGCCAATTCGTGTTGAGCGGGAGCGGCCTCATTATGCTCGGTTTTGGCATAGATCCCCAATTTCCAGAGCTCTTCGTCCAAATCCTTCATAAAATCCATCACCCGGGGCTTCAGCGTGCCGAAATAATGGTCGTCCATCTCCTGACCTTTGGGCGGCTTGGCGCCGAAAAGCGTGCGGCCGCAAAGAACCAGATCCTTCCGTTTTCGATAAACCTCTTCGTCCACCAGAAAATATTCCTGCTCCGGGCCAACCGTGGTCATGGTTTTGGTAACGTCTTCATTGCCGAAGAGCTTCAGGATCCGAACGGCCTGGCGGTTCAACGCTTCATCGGAACGCAGGAGGGGTGTTTTTTTATCCAGCGCCTCTCCGCCGTAGGAATAGAATACGGTGGGGATGCAAAGGGTTTGATCCTTGATGAACGCATAGGAGGTCGGGTCCCAAGCGGTATATCCTCTTGCTTCGAAGGTGGCTCTTAAACCGCCGGAAGGGAAGGAGGAGGCATCGGGTTCCCCTTTGATGAGTTCCTTGCCGGAAAACTCCAATAAAACGCCGCCTGTTTTAGAGGGCGTGATAAAGCTATCGTGTTTTTCCGCCGTGATACCGGTCATTGGCTGAAACCAATGGGTAAAGTGGGTAGCACCCCGTTCCAGAGCCCAATCCTTCATAGCGGCGGCAACCGTGCCGGCAATCGTTTTGTCTAAACTTTTTCCGTTTTCAATGGTTTTCTTTAAGGCCAGATAAGTTTCTTCCGGCAGATATTTTTTCATAGCATTGTCGTTGAAAACCATAGAGCCGAATAATTCCGGTATATTTTTAGCGATCATATCACGAAAAACCTCCTTGAATAACCGAAGGCACCGTGCGTTTTTTTCCACAGTGCCCGCTTAAAATTATAAAAGAGAATGAATTAAATGTCAATATTAAATTCGCCGGAATGGCGGCGGATATGAAAGGATTTTTTTGGAAAAGTGAAAAAAGAGCAGGAAAAGCAAAAACCGTATCCGGAGGATTCAGCCCTGGAATTATTTCAACGGCGGATCCCCTGGCTTTTGTTTTTAATGATCTCGGCGACCGTAACCGGGCAGATTATTTTCTTTTTCGAAAATTCGCTGGCGGCGCAGGCGGCATTGATCTCTTTCATTCCCATGATTATGGACACCGGCGGAAATTCCGGCAATCAGGCAACGATAACCGTGATCCGCAGTATTTCAATGGGTGAGATCGGCTTGAGGGATTTATCGAAGGTTGTGCGTAAGGAAATGAAGGTGGCAGGTCTTTGCGGCAGCGTATTGGCGGCTGTTAATTTTTTAAAGATCGTATTTTTAGATAACTTATTGTTCCAACGGGGAATTTCGCTATTGATGGCAGCCGTTGTCTGCGGAACGCTTTTTTTAACGGTATTGATCGCAAAGCTGGTCGGATGCACCTTGCCGCTGCTCGCCAGGTCCCTGGGCTCCGATCCCGCCGTGTTGGCGGGTCCGATGGTCACAACGGTGGTGGATGCGGTATCATTGATGATTTATTGTGCCATTGCGGCGGCAGTCTTATAGGAAAAATTTATGCTATTATTTTGAAAAATTATATTGCAATCGCCAAAAAGGTATGGTATAATCAAAAGGCTGTAAAAATACACACATTGGGTTCCTGCCTCCGTGTTCCGCAAGGCTGGGGGAATCAGCGAGGCTCAATGGAGGTAAAAACAAAAGGAGGAAAATAACATGTCCGTTATTTCTATGAAACAGCTGTTAGAGGCCGGTGTACATTTCGGCCACCAAACCAGAAGATGGAACCCCAAAATGGCAGAGTACATCTTCACCGAGAGAAATGGGATCTATATCATTGACCTGCAGAAAACCGTAAAGAAGGTTGAAGAAGCCTATAACTTTATGCGTGAGGTTGCCGCTGAAGGCGGCGACGTTCTGTTCGTCGGCACCAAGAAACAGGCGCAGGATTCCATTAAGGAAGAGGCGCAGAGAGTCGGTCAGTATTACGTATCCGTTCGTTGGCCCGGCGGTATGCTCACCAACTTCCAAACCATCCGTAAGTCCATCAACCGTCTGAACCAGTTGGAAAAGATGGCTGAAGACGGCACTTTCGATCTGCTTCCCAAGAAGGAAGTTTTGAAGCTGCGCCATGAGATGGAGATTCTGGAAAAGAACTATGGCGGTATCAAAGAGATGAAAAAGGCTCCTTCCGCTTTGTTCGTTGTGGATCCCAAGAAGGAGCACATTGCCATCTCCGAAGCAAAAAAACTGGGTATTCCCGTTGTTGCGATCGTTGATACCAACTGTGATCCCGATGAGGTTGATTATCCCATCCCCGGCAACGATGATGCAATCCGTGCCGTTAAGCTGATTGCCGAAACGATGGCGAACGCTAT